>NZ_WHOV01000027.1:0-18793 GCF_009765395.1 Pseudomonas sp. BAV 4579
ATGGATGCGGCGAGAGGCCTAACGGGCCATGGACGGCCCGTGTAGGCCGACCCCAAAATGGCGCTGGTGTGAGCGAAACGTAGCGTAGCGGAGTAACAGCCGCAGGCTGGCCCGAAGGGCGAGCAACGCGAGTCACCCGGAGCGCAGCGGAGGGCCGGATGTCCGGGGCAAGCGTTTTTGGTTAATTTTCTGGCGACTGCAAAAAGTGACTCGCCCGGGTGGGCGAAACAAAAACCTTCAAAGCGCTCGATAACCAGCCCTGGCACCAATACCAGCAATCGCCCTCCCCCCCGCCAACCTCTTAAGCCCCCTCTAAGCCAAGTCCCGTATACCGGCAGGATTCCACCAAGAGTCCCTGCCGTGCGCCCCTCTTCACCCCCTGCCTCCCCCAGAGCCGCAAAGCTGGAGCGGGCCTTGCTGCTCGGCTGCCTGGCCGCCTACCTGCTCGCCGGTCTGTTCGGCCGTGGTCTGTGGAAGGCCGACGAGCCCTATTCCTTCGGCATGGTGTGGAATTTCCTCACCACCCCGGACTGGCTGATTCCCCGGGTCGGGACGGCGCCCTTCATGGAAAAGCCGCCGCTGATGTACTGGACCGGCGCCCTGGCCGCGCGACTGTCCGCGCCCTGGCTGAGCGTCCCCGACGGCGCGCGGCTGGCGGTGCTGGGCTGGATGCTGGTGACCCTGGCCGCGCTCGCCTGGCTGACCCAGCGGCTGCTGCCCGGTCGCCGGCGCGAGGCCGTGCTCGCCCTGCTGGGCATGCTCGGGGTGGTGCAGCACAGTCATCTGCTGATCGCCGACGTGCCCCAGCTGGCCGGCGCCATCCTGGGCCTCGCCGGTCTTGCCGCCCAGCTGCACGATAATCGCCACCCCTGGCGCCAGGGCCTGCTGTTCGGCAGCGGCCTGGGCATCGCCTTCATGAGCAAGGGCCTGCTGGTGCCCGGGGTGCTGGGCCTCACCGGACTGCTCTGCGCGCTCTGCTGGCCGCGGCGGCTGGTCGAGCCGGAAGGACGTCACTGGCTGCTCGCCGCCAGCCTGGCCGCCCTGCCCTGGTTGCTGCTCTGGCCGGCGCTGCTCTGGCACCGGGCGCCGGGGCTGTTCCATACCTGGCTGTGGACCAGCAATATCGGCCGCTTCTTCGGCCTGGAGGCGCGCAACAGCGATACCGATGGTCTGGCTTCCAGCCTGGAGGATCTGCTGGCGCTGTCCTTCCCCACCGGGCTGATCCTGCTTGGCGCCACGCTCTGGCAGCTGTATCGCCGTGGCGGCAGCCCGCTGAAGCGCCTGGGTCGGCATCCGGGACTGGCCACGGTGGTGCTCTATGCGATCATCTGCCTGGCGGTGCTGCTCAAGTCGGCGGTGTTTCGCAGCCTCTATCTGCTGCCGCTGTTTCCGGCCCTGGCGCTGCTGGCGGCAAGGTTGCAGCCACCAGCGGCCATCGCTCGCCTCGGCCGGGATGCCAGCCTGGCATTCTGGACGCCGCTCATCGTCCTGCTGGCCCTGGGCGGTATCGGTCTGGCCCTGGGCTGGGCCCTGCCCTGGCCGCAGCTGATCCGCGAGCACTTGCCGATCACGGAACGCCTGGCGCCGAATCCCCTGGCCTGGGCGGTCGCGCTGCTGGCCCTGGTCGGCTGGGGCGTCACCCTGGCGCTGCGTGCACAGCTGGCAGCCGCCAGCGCCTGGTTCGTCGGCCTGACGGTCAGCTGGACCCTGGCCAACAGCCTCTGGCTACCCTGGGTCGACCTGGGCAACAGCTATGCGCGGCCCTTCACCGCATTGCAGCGGGTGCTCCCCGCCACGGATTGCGTGGCCAGCTACGGCCTGGGCGAGTCGGAGCGCTCCATGCTGCACGTCTACAGCGGCTATCCCCCACAGGCGCTGACCGGTCTGCACCAGGTGCCCTGCCGGGTACTGGTGGTGCAGGACGAGTGGCACGAAGCCGTGACGATCCCGCCGGGCTGGCAGCTGCTCTGGCAGGGCGCCCGCCCCGGCAATCTCAAGGAGCGCTTCCGCGCCTTCACGGTATTGCCGAGGGTGCCCTGAGGCGTTGGGCTGCGCTGCGCTCAGCGCCAACCTACAAGAATCCAATCCCAACGTACCGTACTCAAAGGCCGCCGCCATCACCCCAGGCCGCGAGCAGATCCTGGGATTCCATCACCAGCCCCAGGTGCAGGGAGACCATGCTCAGCGCTGCCCGCTCCAGGCCTTCATCGGTTCCCCGCACCAGATCGCGCAGGACGATGACCCGGTAGGTGCGGTTGCTGGCATCGAAGGCGGTGTTGAGCACGCAGCAGTCGGTGAAGCCGCCATCCAGCACCACGGTGGTGATGCGCTGGTTGCGCAGCAGGAAGTCCAAATCGGTGGGATAGAAGGCCGACAGCCGCCGCTTGTTTTCCACCCGCAGATCCTCGGGCAGGACCTCGGTGAGCAACTCGGTCCAGGGCGAGCCTTCCAGGGCATGGGCGTCGGCATTGGGAATCGGCCCGACGTGCAGCGGAAAGGTCCTTCGCCAGGCCGCAGGAATACCGCCCAGGTCGTCGGTGCCATTGGCGCGCAGCACCGATTTCACATGGACGATGCGCACGCCCAGGGCGCGGGCCTGGCGGTGGAAGGCGTCCACCGGCGCCACCAGGTCGCGGGGGCGGGGCGCCGGGCAGGGGCACTCCGGCGAGGCATCCAGATGGCCGCGGTGCAGGTCGATGGACAGCACCGCCGTGGTGCTCGGGTCCAGGTAATCGGCGAAGTCCGCTCGCGCCAGCAGGCGGGGTTCCTCATAGACGAAAGCACGCAGGTTCATCGACGCTCCTCGCGAACATAGGCTTCGCCCAGGGCGCCAGGCTGGCTCAGGCGGTCACGCCCGGCCAGGGCGACCCAGATCATCACGCCCAGGGTGACGGCATAGGGCGCCATCAGGATGAGGTATTGCGACAGCCGCACCCCGGCGGCGGCCAGTTGCGGAATCAGCGCCTCGATGCAGCCGAACAGCAGCGCCCCGGCCAGGGCGCGCCAGGGCGACCAGCGGGCGAAGATCACCAGGGCCACGGCGATCCAGCCACGACCGCCGGTCATCTCGGCGATCCACAGCTTGGTGCTGAGCACGGCGATGTAGCCCCCGGCCAGACCCACCAGCGCCGCGCCGGCGAGGATCGCCAGCAACCGGTAGCCGGCCACCGAGAGTCCTGCCGCATCGGCCGCCTGGGGATTCTCGCCCACCGCCCGCAGGCGCAGGCCGGGGGTGGTGCGTTCAAGCCAGGCGATCACCGCGAAGAAGATCAGCGGGGTCAGATAGACCAGCAGGTTCTGCTGGAACAGCCGTCCCACCAGCGGCAGGTCCGACAGCGGCCAGAGCGCCAGCGCCGGCAGCCCGGACACCGGCTGGTTGGTCCAGCCCCAGAGGGTGCCGAGCAGGCCGGTGAGGCCCTGGCAGAAGAACACCAGGGTCAGGCCGGCAATCACCTGGTTGATGCGCAGCCAGATCACCATGACGGCGAACAGCAGCGACACCAGCGCCGCCGCGCCCATGGCCGCCAGCAGTGCCAGGCCGGCATTGCCCAAGGCCAGTTGCGCACCGATGCCGAACAGCGCGCCCACCAGCATCAGGCCCTCGGCATGCAGGGCCAGCACCCCGGAGCGCTCGGTGAGGATCAGCCCCAGCGCCGCCAGGGCGTAGGGTATGGCGAAGTCGGGGACGTTACCCAGCCAGCTGGCGAGCAGGTTCAAGCGGCACCTCCCTGGCTGCGTCTGAGCCGATGGCGGATGAAGAAATCCGAGGACGCCACGCAGATGACGATCAGCGCCTGGATCAGCTGCACCATGGCGAAGGGGATCTGGTAGAACACCTGCAGATTGCGCCCGGCGACGAACAGGGTCGCCACCAGGAAGGCCACCACGGCGGCGGCCAGGGGGTTGTTGCGCGCCAGGAAGGCGATGAGGATCCCGGAGAAGCCGTAGCCCTGGTAGAAAGACTGGGTCAGCCGCCCTTCCTGCCCGGCCGCCACCACGAAACCGGCCAGCCCGGCCAGGGCGCCGGAAGCCAGCACCGTGGCGAGGATGGTGGCGCGCACCGGCACGCCGACGGCGCCGGCCACCCGCGGATTGGCGTCGACGAATCTCAGGTAGAGCCCGGCGCGACTCAGGGCGACGAACCACCAGGCCAGCACCGCCACCAGCAGCGCCAGGGGTACCGCCAGACTCAGCCCGGGCAACAACTCCGGCAGCCGCTCGAAGGGGCGGAACAGCGGCGAATAGGGAAAGGCGTCGCGCGGGTCCTTCCAGGGGCCGAACACCAGGTGCAGCAGGAAGTTGGCGGCGATGTAGTTGAGCATCAGCGAGGCGATGATCTCGTTCACCCCCAGGCGCAGCTTGAGCAGCAAGGGGGCCAGCGCCCAGAGCAGGCCGCCGAGCAATGCCGCCACCAGCATCAGCGGCAGGCGCAGGGCTTCCGGGCCGATCTCGAACAGCGACACCGCCGTGGCGCCGAGGGCCCCCCAGATCATCTGGCCTTCCAGCCCCAGATTCCAGAAGCGCGCGCGAAAGGCCAGGCAGCCGGCCAGGCCCACCAGGATCACCGGCGCGGCCTGGAACAGGGTGGCCTGCAGACTCTGGGCATCGAACAGAGTGGCGATCACGAATTCGTTGAGCAACTCGCCGGCCGGCACCCCGGCCAGCACCAGGATGGCAGCGGACAGGCCCAGGCCCAGCAGCAACGCCAGGCCGAGGATCAGCGCCTGCCAGGGCCAGGCCAGCTGCTGGCGGATCTCCAGGGTGTAGCGGCGGCTGAACAGCGGTTGCCGTGGCCGCGGGCTAGCGACCTCGGCCAGGGGAGCACTCAGGGGTTCAAGCATGATTCACCATGGCATGGCCGATCGCCTGGCGATCGGCGGGTCGCTGGAATTCGGCGACGAGGCGTCCGGCGCTCATCACCCCGATGCGGTCGGCGAGGGCCAGTACCTCGTCCAGGTCTTCGCTGATCAGCAACACCGCGGCGCCAGCCTCACGGGCGGCCAGCAGCCGTGCCTGCACCTCGGCGCCGGCGCGCACGTCGAGGCCACGACTGGGGCTGTGGGCCAATACCAGGCGTGGCTCGCGGCCGAATTCCCGGGCGATCACCAGCTTCTGGGCGTTGCCGCCGGAGAGCAGCGCCGCCTTCTGCCGCACCGAGCGCACGCCCTGGACATCGAATTGCGCCACCGCCGCCTGGGTCGCCGCTTCCTGGGCGCGGCGATCCAGGCGGGCGAAACCACCGAAGCGACCGCTGTGCACCGCGCCGATGGCGAAGTTGTCGGCCACCGACAGGCCTCCGGCCAGGGCGCTGCCATAGCGGTCAGCGGGAATGGCGGCGATGCGCAGGTCGCGGCGGCGGGCGCTGGCGGCCGCGGCCAGATCGCCGAAGCCCTCCAGCCGCACCTCGCCGTCGTAGGGCTGCGGCAGGCCCATCAGCACATCGGCCAGTTCGCCCTGGCCGTTGCCGCCGACCCCGGCGATGCCATAGATCTCGCCAGCGCGCAGCTCCAGGTCGATACCGTCCAGTGCGCGCCGCCCGCCGCGTTCCGCGGTGCGCAGGCCACGCACCCTGAGCAGCGGTGCCCCAGCGGCAGCTCGCGGAGTGTCGGCGAGCGGCTGGGCATCACCCACGGTGAGGCGTACCAGTTCGTCCACCGCCACCTCGGCGGGGTCCAGGCTGCGCAGGGTGCGGCCGCCGCGCATCACCGTGAGGCGGTCGGCGTAGGTCAGGGCGTCCTGCATGCGATGGGTCACCAGCACCACCGCCGCGCCCTCCGCCGCCAGGGCGCGCAGGGTCTGCAGCAGCCGCTCGCCTTCGCCATCGGTAAGCACCGCGGTGGGTTCGTCGAGGATGAGGATGCGCGCCCCGGCCAGCAGCACCTTGAGGATTTCCACCCGCTGCTGTTCGGCGATGGACAGCTCCGCCACCCGCTGCTCCGGGCAGATGGCGAAGCCCAGGGCGGCCGCTTGCTGGCGGATGCGCTCGCTGATCTCGGCCAGGCGCCGGCGATGACTGCCCTCCCCCGCCGGCAGGCCGAGCAGGACGTTCTCCGCCACGCTGAAGGGTCGCACCAGCTTGAAGTGCTGGTGGACCATGCCGATGCGCAAGCGGGCGGCGTCCGCCGGACCGCGCAGCCGCACCGGGTTGTCGTCCACCAGGAGCTCGCCGGTCTCCGGCGCATAGAGGCCGGCGGCGATGTTCATCAGCGTCGACTTGCCCGCGCCGTTCTCGCCGAGCAGCGCATGCACCTCGCCCCAGCGCACCAGGAAATCCGCCTGCTGCAGCGCCTGGAAGCCATCGAAGGTCTTGCCGACGCCACGCAGTTGCAGGGCGTTGTGTCTTTTCATGCTGGTCGGCCTTTGTCCAAGGATCGCCTCCGTGGAAAACGCTGCGCGGTTTTCCACCCTACCCAGGGGTGAACCGCTACTTCTGCGTCGTCACGCCCTGGACGAACCAGTCCATCTGCCACAGCGCCGGGTCGGACAGCACCTGGCCGGCGGCGACCCGCTCCTTGCCGTCGCGATCGCTCAGGGGACCGGCATAGATCTGCTTGCCCTTGAGCAGCGCCTCGCGCTCGGCGAGGATCTTCTCCTGGGCCGCCTTGGGCACGGCGTCGCCGAAGCCGGCGATGTCGGTGCCGCCGTCGGCCATGGACACCAGGGCACCGTTGGGCGCGGGTTTCCAGTGGCCGGCGATGACGCGCTTGAGCTCCGGCACCAGGAAGCGATCCCAGACCCACACCGAGGAGCAGAGGGTGGCCTTGGGGGCGAACTGGCGCATGTCGCGGTGGTTGCCGGTGCCGTAGACGCCACGCTCCTGGGCGACGATCTGCGGCGTGGGGGTGTCCACGTGCTGGCCGATGACGTCGGCGCCCTGGTCGATCAGCGCCGCGGCGGCGGCGCGTTCCTTGACCGGATCGTTCCAGCTGCCGGTGTAGATCACCGTGAGGGTAGCGTTGGGATTCATCTGCCGGGCGCCCAGCTCGTAGGCGTTGATGGTCCAGTTCACCACGCCGAAGGGATTGGCGGCGACGAAGCCCAGCTTGCCGGTCTTGGACGCCGCGCCCGCGGCCATGCCGCAGAGGTACTGGCTTTCGTAGGTACGGCCGTAGAAGGATTCCAGGTTGCGCCCATTGGTGGTGCCCGAGGCGTTGAGGAAGGCCACCTCGGGATATTGCTCGGCCAGTTGCTTGAAGGTGTCGGAGTAGCCGAAGGCGGTACCGATGACGATGTTGGCGCCGCGCTTGATGAAGCGCTCGGCAGCCGGGCGGATGGCCGAGGCGGTCTCCGGCACGTTCTCCACGAACTGGATCTTCAGGCCCAGTTCCTTCTCGATCTTCACCCGCGCCTCGTCCATGGCCTGGGTCCAGCCGCCATCGTTCTTGGCGGTGAAATACAGCATGGCGATCTTCGGCTCGCCCTTGAGGGTGAAGCCCTCGTCGTCCGCCTGCGCCCAGGTACCCAGCCCCATCAGCGCCAGCACGCACGCCACTCTTCCCAGCCATCTGCTCAGCATCGTCTCGTCCTTAGCCTTGTCTACAACATGTGGTTGATACGGAACACGTTGCCTTCCGGGTCCAGCAGCACCGCCTGGTACCAGTGGTAGTAGGTTTCGTAGGGCGCCTTCAGCAGGCGGGCACCGGCGGCCTCGGCCACCGGCACCAGCCGGTCCACCTCGGCGCGGCTGTCCACCTCCAGGTTGAGCAGGAAGCGGCAGCCCTCACTGCCGGCGAATTCGCCCAGCCCCAAGAGCTCATAGGCCTCCGGCGCGTTGAAGCCGATGGCGGTGTTGCCGGTGTCCAGGCCGCGAAAGATCGGCGAGCGGATCGCCTCGATCTCGGGAAAATCGAACACCCGCTGGTAGAAGCCGCTCAGGGCCACCACGTCCTGGGCGAAGACGTTGACGTAGGAAAGACTCGGCATCAGGCCACCCGCACGCCGGACTGGGTCCCGCCGAAGGTGGTCTGCTTGACGAACTTGGATCTCAGGTGATCGCCCGAGGTGATGGGCGCATGGCGCGGCGGCGTGCCGGGCGTAGCGCAACCGGGCAGGCATTGGATGAGGGTGTCGTAGTTGGGCTGGTGAAAGAACACCAGGGACTGGCGGCGGGTATCGCAACCGGCTTCCGCCGGTGGATTCACCACCCGGTGCAGGGTCGAGACCCAGCGATCGTTGGTCCACTGCATCATCAGGTCGCCGATGTTGACCACGAAGCCACCCGGCACCTTGGGCACGTCCACCCACTCGCCGTCGGCATTGCGCACCTGCAGGCCACCGGGCGCGTCGTCGGGGCGGACGATGGTCAGGCTGCCGTAGTCGGTATGGGCCCCCGCGCGCAACTGACCGGGCAGCGCCGCCTCCTGCTGGTGGGGATAGCAGAGGGTGCGGAACATGCTGATGTGGCGATCGATGCGGCTGTCGAAATAGGTTTCCGGCAACGCCAGCCCCAGGGCGAAGAGACGCATCAGGGTGCGCGCCAGGTCGCTCATGGCGGCGAAATACTCGGCATAGGCCTCGCGGAAACCGGGGATGGCTGTCGGCCAGACGTTGGGCGCGAAGTGCGGCCCGGCTTCCGGACCGCGGTAGTAGGCCGTCTCCGGGACGTCCAGCGGACCTATGGAAAAGGACTCCTTGAGATCCCCCGGCGCCGCCTCTTCCAGGCTGTAGGACAGACTCTCCTCGGCCACCGCGCTGTAGCCGCGCACCTGATCCGGGCGCGGCCGATCGGCCTTGCGCTTCTCCGCCAGCGGCAGCTCGAAGAAGGCCCGCGAGAGACGCGAGACCCGCTCGACCAGTTCCTCGGGCACCTGATGATGGGTGATGACGAGAAAGCCGATATCGCGGCAGGCCTGGTCGACGGCCTTGGCCACTGCCTGCTTGCCGGCGGCCGAGCCGGCGAAATAGGGGGCCAGATCGATGATGGAAACACTGGACAGCGGCATGACGGACCTCACGGGTTGGACGAAAGGAGACAGCGCGACGCACGTTCACCGGGCAAGACGGCAGCAGGGAAATTGCAACCGTTGTGCCATCTTTGGACCATTTGGTAAAAACTTGAAAAGCCAATGAAAACAGTAAGTTGAGGGAGATACCCAGGATCTACTGACGGCGCGCTGCACCTTGCGCGATCAGCGTGCACCGGGGTGGCGCCCAGGGTGGGTCGGCGCCGAGCGGGAAGGCGTTGGCGAGCGGGATCGGCTTGGCGGCGCTGGGCTTCGGCACTGGAGCCGCCTCGACTCAACCCGCGGCTAGCCTCCGCGTAGATTGGGTTGAGCGCGGCGAGGCCCAACGAATCCGGATCATCACGACGGATACTGCAGCTTCCCGCTGTTGGGCTGCGGCGATGGAGCCGCCTCAGTCAACCTACGGCGCCCCCACACCACCCAACCAACCCCCTCTCCGCGCGGGAGAGGGTTGGGGTGAAGGCCACCTTGCACGGAGGCCACAAACGACAACGCCCGTGCCGGCATTGCCGGACACGGGCGTTGTGGGAACCTGTTGCCAGGCTTAGTGCTGGTGACCGCCTTCGCCGTGGATGTGGCCGTGGGCGATTTCTTCGTCGCTGGCCGCACGCACGTTGACCACCTTGACGTCGAAATTCAGACGCTGGCCGGCCAGGGGATGGTTGCCGTCGACGGTGACCTGGTCGCCGTCGATGTCACGCACGGTGACGATCTGCATGGCGCCGTCCGGGCCGGAGGCGTGGAACTGCATGCCCACTTCCAGCTCGTCCACGCCTTCGAACATTTCCTTGCCCAGGATGGCAACCAGTTCGGGGGTGTATTCGCCGTAGGCGTCTTCCGGCTCGATGGCCACCTTCAGCTCGTCACCAGCCTGCTTGCCGGACAGGGCGCGCTCGAGGCCGGGAATGATGTTGCCCGCGCCTTGCAGATATACCAGCGGAGCACCACCAGCGGAGCTGTCGATGACTTCGCCGGCGTCGTTGGTCAGGGTGTAGTCGATGGATACTGCCGTGTTCGCCGCGATCTGCATGGCCAGAACCTTCATGCTGGGAAAAAAATAGGATGACGCATCAGTCTACGCGTCCAACCTAGCAATTGCGAATGCGTTCGGTCAGTCCCCTGGCGCCCGGAGGCATCTGGAGGGCGCCCCTGCAACGGTGCCCGACCGCTCGTCACGCAATCGCCATGGCCGCTTCACGGCGCTGTCATCCCGGCTACCTAGGGTTTGCTGCATACCCACTGCCGGAGCCCTGCCATGCCGATTCCAGTGTCCGCACCGCCCGCGCTGCGCGCCGAACGCCTGTCGACCGCCGCGGATATCCGCGCTGCCCAGCGCCTGCGAGCTGCGGTCTTCGGCAGCACCTACGGCGTGCATTTCGCCGACAACCTCGACCAGGACGCCTACGACGCCCACTGCCTGCACCTGGGGGTGCGCGACCTGCGCAGCGGCGAGCTGATCGCCACCACGCGGCTGCTCGACGGACGCCGCCGCGAGCGCCTGGGCAGTCTCTACAGCGAAAGCGAATTCCAGCTGGAAGGCCTGGATGGCCTGCAGGGTCCGCTGCTGGAGATCGGCCGCACCTGCGTGGCGCCCGGGCATCGCACCGGTGCCGCCATCGCCCTGCTGTGGGCGGAACTGGCCGAGATCATGGCCTGCGGCGACTATCGCTACCTCATGGGCTGCGCCAGCGTGCCCATGGCCGACGGCGGTCTGCAGGCCGCCGCCCTGCTGCGCCAGGCCGCGCGGGGCGAGCGTATCCCGGCGATCCGCGCCACGCCGCGGCGCCCGCTGCCCTTCGTCGCCGTGCCCGACAACCTGGTGGTGCAGCTGCCGCCCCTGCTCAAGGCCTATCTGCGCCTGGGCGCCCAGGTCTGCGGCGCGCCCTGCTGGGATCCGGAATTCGGCGTGGCCGACGTCTTCATCCTGCTCAAGCGCGAAGACCTCTGCCCGCGCTATGCCCGCCACTTCAAGGCCGCGGTATGAGGCGACTGCGCCTCGCCATGCGGCTGCTGCCGGTCCTGGCCGCGCTGCTGCTCGGGGCGCTGTTCGCCCTGACGGTGGCGCTGGCGGTAGCCCTCAGTCGCCGGCCCTGCCTGGGGCTGCGGCAACGGCTGACGCGACGTTTCTTCCAGCTGCTGGCGCGGACCCTGCGCCTGCGCCTGGAGGTCCGCGGCGAGGTACCGCGCGGCACCCACCTCTGGCTGGCCAATCACGTGTCCTGGCTGGATATCGTCGCCCTCGGCAGCTTGCGGCCGCTGGGCTTCCTGTCCAAGGCGGAGGTGGCGGAGTGGCCCTTCGCCGGCTGGCTGACGCGCCAGGCCGGCACCCTGTTCATCCGCCGTGGCGCCGAACGCGGTGACGCCCTGGGCGAGGCGCTGACCACGCGCCTGACCCAGGGCCTGTCACTGGCGCTCTTTCCCGAGGGCACCACCACAGACGGCAGCGTGCTGCGCACCTTTCATGGCCGGCTGCTGAGTCCGGCCATCGCCACCGGCACCCCGCTGCAACCCGTGGCGCTCAGCTACTGGCGCCATGGCGAGCCAGACCGGACCGCGGCCTTCATCGGCGACGACGACCTGGTGAGCCACCTGCTGCGCCTGCTGGACAACGGCGGCACCACCCTGAGGATCGAGTTGCTGCCAGCCATCCTGCCCCACGGTCGGCCGCGCCAGGTGCTGGCAGGTGAATGCCAGGCGGCCATCGCCGCCCGCCTCGGGATTCAGCGGGAAACGCGCGCCGCGCGCTCGGCAGCGGCAAAGGCCTGCAGCTGCGGATAGAAGTCGCGAAAGTCTGCCAGCAGGCCGCCGTAGGCGGCCTCCAGCCCGGCGAAGGCGCCGGCCAGCAGTTCCGGACGCGACAGCCGCCGCGCCATGCCCTCCACCACCCGCTCCAGCACGGCGAAGTCCCGGTAGCTGCCCAGCCAGTCCTGATGCGCCATCAGGGGTGCGATGCGGGCCAGCCGTGGCGGCAGTTCCGGCTCCTCCAGCAGGGTCTGGTAGCAGTCCGCGACGAAACCCGGCAGCGGCTGCTCGGCATAGTCCTGCCAGAGGCGCGCCAGGCAGTGATCGAAGAAGACATCCACCAGCAGTCCGGACACCCGCCGCCGCGCTGCGGGCAACCGGGTCTTGGCCCGGATCACCAGGGGGTGGTCGTCGGTATAGACGTCGATGCGCCGGTGCAGCCGGATACCGGCAGCAATTCCGGCAGGCCAGACGTCCGCCGAGCCCTTGACGAAATCACCATAGAGGCTGCCGAGGCGGTCTTCGCGGCTGGGGCCGCCCAGGTGCAGGTGCGCGAGATAATTCATCCCTTCAGCATACTCCAGCCGCGAGCGGGCGGTTTTCCTGGACGACCCGCGGCTGCTAGGCTCGGACCTCCCTTCCCTTTCCGCTGGAGTCGTCATGCCCGTTCGCGCCGTGTTCCTCGACTATGCCTCTCTCGACCTCGGCGATCTGGACCCGGCGCCCTTGCGCGCGGTGCTCGACGAGTTGGAACTCCATCCGGCGAGCGCCCCGGACGAGGTCGCGGCGCGCCTGGCCGGCGCCCAGGTCGCCATCGTCAACAAGGTGGTGCTGGACGCCGCCAGCCTGGCCGTCTGCCCGGACTTGAAGCTGGTACTGGTCAGCGCCACCGGCACCAACAACATCGACCTGGCAGCCGCGCGCGCCCAGGGCGTGCGCGTCTGCAACTGCCAGGGCTATGGCACCGCCTCGGTCGCCCAGCACACCCTGGCGCTGCTGCTGGCCCTGGCGACCCGCTTGCCGGACTACCAGACCGACGTCCGTGCCGGTCGCTGGCAGACCGCCAGTCAGTTCTGCCTGCTCGACCACCCCATCGTCGAGCTGGAAGGCAAGACCCTCGGCCTGCTCGGCCTCGGCGAGCTGGGCAGCGCGGTCAAGCGGCTGGCCGAAGCCTTCGGCATGCAGACCCTGGTGGGCCAGTTGCCCGGTCGCCCGGCGCGTCCCGGCAGCCTGCCGCTGGCCGAGCTGCTGCCCCAGGTGGATGCCCTGACGATGCACTGCCCGCTGACCGAACAGACCCGCGGCCTGATCGGTGCGGCGGAACTGGCGGCGATGAAATCCACGGCCTTTCTGGTCAACACCGCCCGCGGCGGCATCGTCGACGAACAGGCCCTGGCCGATTGCCTGAGACGCGGCCACCTGGCCGGCGCCGCCACCGACGTGCTCAGCGTGGAGCCCCCGCGTGACGGCAATCCGCTGCTGGCCGGCGACATTCCGCGACTGATCGTCACTCCGCACAACGCCTGGGGTAGTCGCGAGGCGCGTCAACGGATCATCGGCCAGCTCGCCGCCAATGCCGAGGGCCATTTCGCCGGCACGCCGCAGCGGGTGGTCTGCTAAAGTTCGCGCTTTTTTCGCCAGGTAGCCCCATGGATCCGCGCAGCGAAGTCCTCCTCCGTCACCCCGAGCGCCTTGGCGGCGCCTTGCTGCTCGCCGGCTTGCCGGCCGATGACCTGCTCGGCGCCCTGCCCGCGGCCAGCGGCTGGAGCTGGCATGCGGGCGAGGCCGAACAACTGACGCGGCGCTATCCGGGTCGCGTCAGCCTGGGGATCGAACCGCCGGCGGGCGACTTCGCCAGTGCCGTGCTGTTTCTGCCCAAGTCCCGCGAGGCCACCGACTTCCTGCTCACCGCCCTGACGCGCTGCCTGCCGGCCGCGGGCAGTCTCTTTCTGGTCGGCGAAAAGAAGGCCGGTATCGAACGCGCCGCGCGCCAGCTGGGTGCCTTCGGCAAGGCCAGCAAGCTCGACAGTGCCCGCCATTGCCAGCTGTGGGTGGTGCACGGCCCTCGCACCTCGGCCAATCCGCAGCCGGACGCCTGGCTGCAACGCCAGCCACTGGACCGGGCTGGGGTGAACCTGGAAATTCTCAGCCTGCCAGGCGTGTTCAGCCATGGCCGGCTGGACGTGGGCACGGCGCTGCTGCTGGACCAGCTCGACGGTCTGCCCGAGGGCGCGGTACTGGACTTCGGTTGCGGCGCGGGCGTGGTCGGCGCCGCCCTGGCGCGCCGCTATCCCGCCAGCACCCTGCACCTGCTGGACGTGGACGCCTTCGCCGTGGCCAGCAGCCGCCGGACCCTGGCGGCCAACGGTCTGAGCGGAACGGTGATCAGTGGTGATGGCATCGCCGCGGCGCCCACGGGACTGGCCGCCATCGTCAGCAATCCGCCCTTCCACAGCGGCGTGAAGACCGACTACCGCACCACCGAGACACTGCTGGCCGAGGCGGTGCGTCATTTGCGTCCCGGCGGCGAATTGCGCCTGGTGGCCAACAGCTTCCTGCGCTATCCGCCCCTGATCGAGGCGGCCTTCGGCAATTGCCGTATCCTGGCGGAACGCGACGGCTTCAAGGTCTATAGCGCCCGGCGACGGTAATGCTGTTGGGCTTCGCTGCGCTCAGCCCAACCTACGGCTATACCTCGGCGCCAGAGCCGCCCCCTCTCCCCCTGGGAGAGGGTTGGGGTGAGGGAAACGCCAATCCCCAACCCAACCCTCAACCCTTCTTTGCTGCCTCATACAGCGGCATCACCTTGGGAATCGCCGCCTGCAGGGCCTTGGTGCGGTTGGCGTCGGACGGGTGGGTACTGAGGAATTCCGCCGGCTGCTTGCCCTGGCTGGCCTGGGCCATCTTCTGCCAGAGGGTGATGGCGGCATTGGGGTTGTAGCCGGCGCGCGCCGAGAGCTCCAGGCCGATCAGGTCGGCCTCGTTCTCGTTGCCGCGGCTAAACGGCAGGGTCAGGGCCACCTGGGACACCTGGTCGGCCAGCTGCATGCCGCCCTGGCCAACGCCCAGCAGGGCGCCACCGAGGTTCTCGCCCATCTGGATGGCATAGGCCCGCGACATCTGTTCGCGGCTGTGCTCGCGCAGGGCGTGGGCGATCTCGTGGCCCATCACCGCCGCCAGTTCGTCATCGGTCAGCTTGAGCTGATCGATCAGCCCGCTGTAGACGAAGATCTTGCCGCCCGGGCCGCAGTTGGCGTTGAGTTCGTCGCTCTGCACCAGGTTGACCTGCCAGTCCCAGTTCACCGCATCCGGGCGGAAGGCCGCGGTCTGCGGGATCAGACGCTTGGCGATGGCGGCGACGCGCTTGCCGTCGGCGCTGTCGTTGGCCAGCTTGCCGGCGGACTTGGCCTCGCTGACCGTCTTGGCATAGGACTGGGCGTACATCTGGTTGACCTGCTGCTCGGACAGCATGCTGAACATGTACTGCTTGCGCTGCACCCCGACCGCACCACCCGAGGTGGTATTGACGCTCTGGCAGGCGACCAGCAGCAGGCTCAGGGACAGGCCCGCGAGGGGAAGGATACGGCGCATGGGAATCTCCAGGTATCGAGGCGGATACATGGTAGGTGCAGCTCGGCGAGGCGGCAACGAGGAAAGCGGCGGTCCTCGCTACAGCGGCGTCAGACACTCCGGCCCGTCCACCTCGGGTCGGTTGACGATGTCGGCCAGCACCCGCTCGCGCAGCGGCATGCCGCCCGCGGCCAGCAGCGCCTGCAGGGCTTCGGGCGGGCTGTCCGGATCCTGCCAGAGGGCACGCCCCTCTTCGTCGAGCAGGATGGGCCGCCGCAGCGGGCCCGCGGCCTGGGTGACCATGGCCACCGACAGCCAGAGTTGATCCCCGGCCGGATAGGCTTCCCAGAGCGCGGCAAACCAGGCCAGGGGTTCGCCATTGAGCATCCAGTAGGGGCGCTTGCGGTGGTTGCCGCGCCACTCATAGAAGCCGTTGGCCGGCAGCAGGCAACGCCGCAGGCGAAAGGGCTCGCGAAACATCGGCTGGGTGGCCAGGCTTTCGGCGCGGGCATGGGTGGGGGTGCGGGAAAGATCAGTGAGCCAGGGCGGCGTCAGCCCCCAGCGACCGCTGTCGACCCGCTCGCCCTCGGCGGTCCGCCGCTGCAGCAGCACCTGCTGATGGGGCGAGATGTTCCAGCGCGGCGGATGCTTTTCGGGGAATCCCGGCAGGGTGGCGAATTCGGCGGGCCAGCGGAACAGGGCGTAGCGTCCGGACATGAAAACCTTTTAGGTTCTTTACGAAAAGTCGCCGAGCGAAGGTCAGGCGAGGCGAAAAAGCTAAGGAAGCGGATCGGGCTCGCGAACGAGTTTACAAGTGGTAAATGAGTATTACGACCGGGCTGGCGTGCCAGGCGTTTTTCAACGAAGCATCACCGATGCGCAGGCACTTTTCGTATAGAACTTAGCAGACGAGGATGCCCTGCTCGGGGGAGGGATCCTCTCCCGGCAGGGGCGTGGCGGCATTGTACGCGGCGATCAGCGCCTGCGCGCGCTGGGCCTCCTCGTCGTCGACCAGCAGGCCGAGCAATCCTGCCGCTGGCAGGTCACCGATGCCCCCGAGCAGATGGCGCCCGGCGAGGAAGCCACTGATGCCCTCGCTGGCGAGCACCGCGAGGAGCAGTTCGCCCTCGTGCAGCGACCCCGGCTCATAGATGCGGCGCATCAGTCATCCTCCCGCCGAACCTCGAGATTCCAGTCCTCGCCATCGGTGTGCAGGCCGAAGCGGATCGGTCGGCAGCAGACTTCGCAGTCTTCGTAGTAGTCCTGATCACCGCCGCTGAGGTCGAGCACCACCTCGCCCGGTTCGCCGCAATAAGGGCAATCGTATTCCTGGCTTTCCAGCATCTGCCTGCACTCCTTGACCGCCAACCTGCCGCCCATCCGGCCCCTGGCGCTTGCATCTGGCGCCACGCCCACTACTATGGCCGCCGGAATTTCTACAAGAGAACACCATGGGCGAGTTCGAAGCCATTCGACCCTATAACGACGCGGAAGTCCCCGGGGTTCTGGCCCGCCTGATCGACGACGACCACTTCATCGGCATCCTCGCCGGCTACCGGTTCCCGCGCCTGTCCAAGGGACTCGGCTGGGTAGTGCGCCCCCTGCTGCGCACCCGCCTGCGCCAGGAACTGAGTGGTATCCAGAGCGTCGCGGCGCTGCAGGACAAGCTCGAACCCTATGTGGATCGCGCCATCGAGAAGGCCTCGGACGGCGTTACCTATTCCGGCATCGACCAGCTGCGCAGCGGCCGCGCCTATCTGTTCCTGGCCAACCACCGCGACATCGTGATGGACCCGGCCTTCGTCAACTATGCCGTCTACCACGCCGGTCTGCCAACGCCACGCATCGCCATCGGCGACAACCTGCTGCAGAAGCCCTTCGTCAGCGACCTGATGCGGCTGAACAAGAGCTTCATCGTGCACCGCTCCATCAGCGGACGACGCGAAAAGCTGGCGGCGTACCAGAATCTGTCCGCCTACATCAATCACTCGATCCGCCAGGACGGCCAGTCCATCTGGATCGCCCAGGCCGAGGGCCGGGCCAAGGACGGCGACGATCGCACCGATTCGGCCATCCTCAAGATGTTCCACATGAGCTGCAAGGACGAGCCCTTCGCCGAGCTGGTCAAGGCGCTGAACATCGTACCGGTGTCCATCAGCTACGAATTCGACCCCTGCGACCAGGCCAAGGCCCGCGAACTGCACACCCGCGCCACCACCGGCAGCTATGCCAAGGCGCCGGGCGAGGACGACGTCAGCATCGCCCGGGGCATCACCGGCTACAAGGGCCGGGTGCACGTGGCCTTTGGCGAGCCGGTCACGGGCGAGTTCGAGGATGCCAAGGCGCTGGCCCAGGAAATGGACCGGCAGATTCTCGGCAACTACCGGCTGTTCCCGGCCAGCTACCTGGCCTATGCCGCCTGGGAGGGCCGCGATCCGGAGCTGGCCGTGCCCGCGGTGGAGACCCTGTTTCCCGCCGAGGAAATCGCGGTCGCCCGCAGCGAGTGGGAAAGGCGTCTGACCGAGTGCCCGGCGCAGTACCGGGCGCAACTGGTGCGCCAGTACGCCCAGCCGGTGCTGAACAAGTATCGCGTCCTGGCCGGTCTGGAATAGCCCAGGCGCGCTCATGAAAAAGCCCGGCACGAGCCGGGCTTTTTTGTGGACGGTCGCGGCTCAGCGACCGCTGAGCACCTGGACAACCGTCGGATCCTTGAACACCCGGGTCAGGGCATCGCTCAGCACATCACTGACCAGCTTGGTGTTGGCCTCGGCGTTGGGCGCCATGCCGAAGCGCTGGTTGAGGCTGGCGCCATAGCGACCCTTGTAGCCGCGCTGGCTGTTGCGCACCTCGACCTGGAAGGCCGCGGCGACGTCGGACGCGGTGACGTACAGCTCCTTGGGCGACTGGTAGTTCAGTTCGGCCAGGGTCAGGGTCAGCTGGGGCGCACCGGGACCGGCGTTGGGCGACGGGGTGAAGCCCATCTGGCGTACGGCCTTCTCGGCTTCGGCCTGCAGCTTGGGAATCACGTCCTGGGTCTGCACCACCACCACGCTGGTGTCGGGATAGAGACCGCCACGGGTGCCGAGGGTGAAGGAGGAACGGCCGTCGACCACCCGGACCGAGACCGGCTGGCCCTGGCCGACCGGCGCGATGGGCGCGGTGATCTGGGGTTGCGGACTCAATTGCTGGGGGCTGCTGGCACAACCGACCAGGGTCAGACCGGTGGCGGCGAGCAGGCCGAGCAACAGGCGATAGCGCATGCAGAGACTCCGGAAGAAAGGGACAGGGGGCAGTATACCCAGCCCCCCGGCGGCGTCGATAGACCGGCCTTCCGGACAAGGAAACGCCGGCACGGGGCCGGCGTCGTTCAGACCAGGCGTTACGGCTTGGCCGCCAGCGGCGGCCGGGTCTGGCTGCGTTCCAGCCAGCCGCCACCGAGCGCCTTGTACAGGGTGACCTCGCTGTTGAGCTGGTTGAGCCGGTCGGTGATCAGCTGCTGCTGGGCGCTGTACAGCGAG
>NZ_WHOV01000244.1:0-332 GCF_009765395.1 Pseudomonas sp. BAV 4579
CGTTGGCCTCGTAGGTGCGCGGATCGATCTGATACAACTGCTGGCCGGCCTTGATGTCGGCCCCTTCGGTGAAACTGCGCTTGAGCAGGATGCCGCTCACCTGCGGCCGCACCTCGGCGATGCGGAAGGCGGAGGTACGCCCGGGCAATTCGTCGGTCAGGGTGACGGTGCGAGGCTGCATCGTCACTACCCCGACCTCCGCGGGCTTCTGCTGCTGTTGCTGTTGCTGTTGCTGCTGCTGGTCCTTGTTGTCCTGCTTGCCGCAGGCACCCAGGGCCAGGGCCACGGCCAGCAGGGCGGGAGCGAAAAAGGCATGCGCCGGCTTGATCTGC
>NZ_WHOV01000245.1:0-749 GCF_009765395.1 Pseudomonas sp. BAV 4579
CAAGCGCTACGCCAAGGACATCAAGATCTGGGAGATCGGCAACGAGCAGGACTACGCCAAGGCGGGTGCGCAGGATCGCATCAACACCCTGGTCGGGATCTATCGCGGCATCAAGCAGGCTTCGGACGAGCTGGGCGCCAACCTCAAGACCACCATCAACGTGATGGCGTGCAACTCGGATGATCGCACCACCACCTCACGTTGCCCGGGTGATCGCAATGGGGCCATGTGGTTCCTCGACCAGGCCAAGGCATCGGGCTTCAACTTCGACTACATCAGCTTCCACTACTACCCCTACGTCGACGACAAGGGCTACTGGATGGACATGTACCTGGGCCAGATACGTGCCATGGCCAACAAGTACAAGACCAAGGTGTTCTTCAACGAGATGAACTGCGGCAACGTCTACCAAGGCAACACCGACGGCGGCCGTGACGGCGATCGGGCCTGCTACGACAGCGTCAAGCAGATGCTCACGGTGCTCAACACCAGCTACAGGGACGTGGTGGCCGAGATCAACGTCTACGAACTGCTCGACGAGCCGACCCTCTCGGTGGTCCACGAGCGCCACTTCGGGATGATGTATGACCTCAAGCGTCCCAAGCCGATCTTCGACATGGTGACCAGCTTCGCCAAGTAAGACCCCGGCGCGGCCAGACCACCGCCCCCGCTGCCTGACCGGTAGCGGGGGCGGTGTCGTTTTGGGGGGTAGGAAAGGGGGGGTGTCAGTCCGGCGTGGGGCTGCCCTC
>NZ_WHOV01000246.1:0-1587 GCF_009765395.1 Pseudomonas sp. BAV 4579
CAAGACCGCCTTCACCTCCAACACCCATGACCAGCTCAGCGCCACCAGCGTGCCTATGCTGGAGCCCGCCCATGTGGTGGGCCTGCCCAAAGGGCAGTGCTACGCGCTAATCGAGGGGGGCAACTTATGGAAGGTGCGGATGCCGCTGCCGGCGGTGGATCCGGATGAAGCGATGCCCAAGGACCTGCAGGAGCTCGCGGAGAAGATGCGCAAGGCCTACCAGGTGGGTCAGGCCACTGGCAGCGAGTGGTGGGAGGCCCCTGGGCAGCGCCAGGTCGCGGATGATCTTCCGCTGGATCTGCAGGACGACTTCAAAAGGATGACACAGGGTTCGGAGGATGCGGCATGACCACCGGCCTTGATCACGACCACTCCATAGGAGGCCGCTAATGGCCGACGTCGCCCAGCGCGCCCAGCAGCAACAGGTTAAGGAGCAGACCTTCATCGGGTCGGTGCTCAGCTTCCCCTTCCACTTCATCGGTGTGATGTTCCTGTCCCTGGGCGGCGCGATCCTGGTGGACTGGCTCTGCCTCTACTTCTTCTGGCCAGAGGCCGGTTGGCACCATGCCAAGGGCATGCTCGATCATGAGCTGGGTTGGCTGTCACAAGGCTTCCTGTCCAGCGTCGTGGTCCAGGAGCCCGGGCACACAGCGACCTGGCTGGTAGGGCTGATCTACGACTGGCTGTTCGTGAAGACCGGGTTGGTCCAGTGGCTGACCGGGATGCAACAACTGGCGACGGCTGGCCCGCGGAGCGAGCTCGATGTGCGCTACCTGGCCGCGCAGAGTGTGACGACGGTGCAGACCTACGGTCTGTCGGCTCTCTTCACCATCCTGGTGTTCTGCGTGCGCCTGGTGATCCTGACCCTGGCGGTACCGCTCTTCGCCATGGCCGCCCTGGTCGGCTTCATCGACGGCCTGGTGCGGCGGGACATTCGCAAGTTCAGCGCAGGCCGTGAGTCGAGCTACTTCTACCACAAGGCCCGCAGCACGATGCTACCGCTGGCCCTATTGCCCTGGTCGCTCTACCTCGCCTTGCCGATCAGTGTGAGCCCGCTCCTGGTGCTGTTGCCGTGTGCAGCGCTGCTGGCCTTGTCGGTGAACCTTACGACCGCGTCCTTCAAGAAATACCTATAGCTACCGGCGTGCTTCGTGGCCCCAGCCCGGCCACAGAGCGCTTTGCTCCGACATCAAAATGTAGGGGTGGTATTGAAAATCTGTCCCAGCGAATCTGGAGAGACCCATGCAGTGGACCTCTGAACAAGCCCCCGCCATCGCGTCAAACGCCCGCAAGTTGCTGATCCAGGCCTTTGCCGGTACTGGCAAGACCACCACCCTGGTGGGCTACGCCAATGCCCACGCGGACGTACAGATGCTTTACCTCTGCTACAACAAGTCGGTGGAGATGGCGGCCAAGAATCGCTTTCCGCGCAACGTCACCTGCAAGACCGCCCACGGCCTGGCTTATGCGGTCTATGGCACCCAGTACCAGCACAAACAGGCCGGTAACCTGCGTATCACTGAGGTTGCCCGGGTGCTGAACACCCAGGACTGGGAGCTGGCCAGGGACGTCGTCAATACGCTCAAC
>NZ_WHOV01000247.1:0-730 GCF_009765395.1 Pseudomonas sp. BAV 4579
GAGCTTCTTCTGCTGCACCAGGTCCTTGCGACCTCGGCTGAACTGGAACAGGTCTTCGAGCTCGCGCAGCGAATAGCTGTCGATCCCGCCAATCCAGAACATGCGGTGGCCACCCTGTTTCTCCAGCCGCAGGGCGTTCTCGATCACGCCACTAACCGTGCGATGCAGCCAGGTCCGGTGCGCGAGATCCTCAGGCAGCGAGCGCTTCACCAGGGTGCGCTGGCCGAGGCCCTGCAGCTTCACCGTCTCGCCTTTGAACGACAGTATGATGTTGGCCACATGGGCAACGGCTGGCCCGAAGCGGAACGACTGGGTAAGGTAGTGCTTCTCGGCGTCCACCATCGAGGGCGCGCTTAGCGCGTCCTCGGCACCGCGGAAGCGATAAAGCTGCTGGTGGCGATCGCCCACCATCACCTGAATGGTACGCTGCCGCTGCACCAGGTCTGCGATCACTGGATTCACGTCCTGGCCCTCATCGAGGAGGAGGGCACCAAACCGATTGGAAAGGTCCGGCCGGCTCATCTGATAGAGCTTGAGATAGCCGTCGTGGGTGATCTGCACGCCGGCGTCCTGCAGATCAATCATGCGCTTCCACACACTGATGGCCAGCCCCACCACCTGGGTGATCCGTCGCTCCTGCAGGGGCGTCAAGCCGCGGCCGTCGTAGCGGGCAAAATGGCGACCGTCCAGGGCCATGTCGGCGCTGGCCATGAAGGTGTTGAGCGTATTG
>NZ_WHOV01000248.1:0-1261 GCF_009765395.1 Pseudomonas sp. BAV 4579
GCGGTTGCCGATCTTGGCCTCGATGTCGGACAGGGTCTGGGTATAGGCCGTGACTTGCAGACCGGCGCCACCGCTCTTGTTGATCATGGGGATGAACTCATCGCCAATCAGCTCATTGAACTCATCGGCGTGCAGGTTGATGGCCACCTTGCCACTGGCCTCCCCGGGCAAGCCGTCATCGATGCCGTATTTGTAGATGTGGCCGGCAACCGAGACCAGGTCGGAGAACATGGAGTTGCCGACCGCTGCGGCGACCTCGGTGTCGGAGAGGGCGTCCAGGCCGACGTAGACCACGGCGCGTTTGCGCACCACCTGCATCCAATCGAAGATCGGCCGCGGGTCATTGACGTCGTGGTAGTCCGGGGCGATCAGCTCGGCCATGCGGCCGGTGGTGAGTTTCTCCAGCAGCGGCAGCAGCGAGGCGACGATCTTGTCGAAGTAGGTCTTGTCGTAGCGCACGGCGCTGCGCAGACCGTCCATGACCGGATCCAACACTCGCGTCTGGTTCAGGTATTGGTCGATGGCGATGACCCGCAGCGGTCGGCCCTTCATGTTGAAGGGGACGTTTTTATCGTTGAGCTTGCTCTCGATGAAGATGATCTTCTCCCAAGCCTTGGGGTCGTGCTCATCGAAGTATTTCTGGGCGTATTCCAGGAACAGCCCTTCGATGTTGATCACGTGCTGCTGGATCTGCAGATAGTCCGGCCGCCGGCCGAGGGCGACCAAGGCCCGGGCGATGATGTTGACGAACCGCCAGGCGAACTCCTTGAAGGCCGCCGAGTTGCCCTCGCTGGATAGCTGGCCGGCAACGCGGGTGGCCACCTCCGAGATCCGGCCGAAGCGGCCTACCGCGTTGTAGCGGGCGGACTGGTCCGGCCAGCCCAGGTGGAAGACATAGAACTCGTTGGCCCGGCCGGCGCGCTCGCACTCGACGTACATACGCTTGAGCAGGTCCGCATCGCCCTTGGGATCGAATACGATCACGACTTCATGCTGGCCGTGCCGCTTGCGGCGGATGTCCTGGGTGATGAAGAGTTCGGCCAGGCGCGTCTTACCCACCCGAGTGGTGCCCAGGACGATGGAGTGACCCACTCGCTCGCCCAGCGGCAGGCTGACGTCGTGCTCTTCCGGCTCGATGCCGTGTAGCCGCGGCAGACCGCCCACCGGGGGCAGCGGGCGGAAGGGGTTCATGGCGTTATCCCAGGCCGTGGCCTTGGCCAGCAGGGTGAGCGGGAAGGGCGCGAACTCCAGGCGCGCCTCG
>NZ_WHOV01000249.1:0-1073 GCF_009765395.1 Pseudomonas sp. BAV 4579
GTCTGTGCCGACACCTGGGGCGGTTCCGCTCGTGGTTTCGACCAGATCGACAACGCGCCGGAAGAAAAGGCTCGCGGTATCACCATCAACACCTCCCACGTTGAGTACGACTCGGCGATCCGTCACTACGCGCACGTCGACTGCCCCGGCCACGCCGACTACGTGAAGAACATGATCACCGGTGCTGCCCAGATGGACGGCGCGATCCTGGTTTGCTCGGCTGCTGACGGCCCCATGCCGCAGACCCGCGAGCACATCCTGCTGTCCCGTCAGGTAGGCGTTCCCTATATCGTCGTGTTCCTGAACAAGGCCGACATGGTTGATGACGCCGAGCTGCTGGAACTGGTCGAGATGGAAGTTCGCGATCTGCTGAACACCTACGACTTCCCGGGCGACGACACCCCGATCGTGATCGGCTCCGCGCTGATGGCGCTGAACGGTAACGACGACAACGAAATGGGTACCTCTGCCGTGCGCAAGCTGGTCGAGACCCTGGACTCGTACATCCCCGAGCCCGAGCGTGCCATCGACAAGCCGTTCCTGATGCCGATCGAAGACGTGTTCTCGATCTCCGGTCGCGGCACCGTGGTAACCGGTCGTGTCGAGCGTGGCATCGTCCGCATCCAGGAAGAAGTCGAGATCGTGGGCATCAAGGCCACCGTCAAGACCACCTGCACCGGCGTTGAAATGTTCCGCAAGCTGCTGGACGAAGGCCGTGCTGGCGAGAACGTCGGCGTGCTGCTGCGTGGCACCAAGCGTGAAGACGTGGAGCGTGGCCAGGTTCTGGCCAAGCCGAACACCATCAAGCCGCACACCAAGTTCGAGTGCGAAGTGTACGTGCTGTCCAAGGAAGAAGGCGGTCGTCACACCCCGTTCTTCAAGGGCTACCGTCCGCAGTTCTACTTCCGCACCACCGATGTGACCGGTAACTGCGAGCTGCCGGAAGGCGTCGAGATGGTGATGCCGGGCGACAACATCAAGATGGTTGTCACCCTGATCGCTCCGATCGCGATGGAAGACGGTCTGCGTTTCGCCATCCGTGAAGGCGGTCGTACCGTCGGCGCCGGCGTGGT
>NZ_WHOV01000250.1:0-311 GCF_009765395.1 Pseudomonas sp. BAV 4579
GGGCCTCCTGCCCCTCGCGCCTTGCTCGGCGTCCTGCCTCGCATCCCCCTCCGCGACACCTGCACTCGGCCTCACTGACGGGACTGGGCGCTAGCCTGAGGTTGCGGTGTTCACAGGCTGAGCCAGAGTGATTCGTAGCGTTTTCCACTGGAAGGTACTGACGCTATCCGTGGACAAGGCTTCGCCGTTGTCCACGCTACGGGATACGGTCTATTCATGGTTCTTCAACCAACACTTGCAGGCTGGCGAATCGCCCCGTTCAGGAGGGCGAACGCCAGTGCTGTGGAGTGGGGCGAGCCGCATGGATGCGG
>NZ_WHOV01000251.1:0-3011 GCF_009765395.1 Pseudomonas sp. BAV 4579
CCTACCAAGAAGGGCGTGAATCGACGCTTGCGGTGACAGCGGCAGCTGCACACTAGGCAGACCGATCCGGGTCGACGCCTTTGCTGCCATGCGGGAAAGCCCGTTGATCTGGGACGGACCACTTCTATCGAGGACGGCCCCATGCTCGACCTGTACAACATGATCGGTGCACTGATCCCCACGGCTGGCCCCACCAAGGCCCATCCAGATGACGCTTACCGTGAAGGCTACGCCGCCGCGGTCGACGACGCGTTGAAGAAGGTCGACCAGGCGCCTGACGCATCCAC
The DNA here is from genome assembly GCF_009765395.1 of Pseudomonas sp. BAV 4579. Classification (NCBI taxonomy): domain Bacteria; kingdom Pseudomonadati; phylum Pseudomonadota; class Gammaproteobacteria; order Pseudomonadales; family Pseudomonadaceae; genus Pseudomonas; species Pseudomonas sp. BAV 4579. Next base: position 288 of record NZ_WHOV01000251.1, read on the forward strand.
GGCCGCGATCGCCTTCGCGCTGGAGACCGATGAGGGCATGACCTTCCTGCGCTGCTGGAACGAAGGCGACTTTGCCGCCATCCGCCGTGAGTGGCCGGAAGTGCCGAACGACGTCTTCGAGGGCGCTGATCCGCTGTTCAATCGATCACCCTCGCAGGTTTCGGCTGGCTAGCACCCCGACACGCGAGGCAGCCGCTCGTGCTCATCCACCTGGTACCACGGTTCATGACCTGCCCGGTCTCGGGGCCGCACGTCCAACTGATCGACCTGCGGATCGACTCGGTTGGCCTGCTCTTGCGTGATCGGGTGGACCTGGCCACGCGCCGGCCGACGCCGAAGAGTGCATGGCGATCGGCTGCAGCAAGCGTGGCCGCATGGCGCGGGTAGGGTTGCTGATCGATACAGTCCGGCCGGCCAAGTCGTTCACCGTGGTGTATCGGTGGGCGGTAGCGGCGGAACAGCTGATCGTGCATCGCGGGCACTATGATCTGCTGGGCGAGCCGGACGCCTGCCAGGTCGTTTCAGACAAAATAGCGACTTGGCCGCTGCGGCCGATGGAGCACCAGCACTCGATCCCGACCTTCGTCCAACCGCGGCTGGAAGCGACGTGCCTGGTGCCACGCGACAAGTTCGTTAACCAGCGAGTAGGAAGCAATGGGCTGTTGCTCAAGCGCGAGGAGTCGTTCCAGGTCCCGCTGCTTGACCGGGGTCATTGGCTCACGCGGCTGAATGAGTCCATGGGTGATCAGGCGCCGCGCCTCGAGGACGTAGTGACCTGTCCGCTCGGTACCGCAAGCCAGGGAATCGACCCCTATACCTTTGCTGGCGGTGAGGACTAGGCCGGAGTGCCGGCGAAAGATTCTTTCGCCCCCTAGATACCGCTTGGCCGGATCGCAGCTGCCGCTACGCCTTTGTAAGATTCTTACACGGTGGAAACGCCGGACAGCGTCCCAACGCGCTTAGGGCCTAGGCCTCGGCGACCTGGCGCAATTGAGCGATCTCGCCACCGGACCGCGCGAGCTGCTTGAAGCGTCTTTTGAAAGCCAGGCGGGCAACGGCCGGCGGCCAGGGCACGATCCGGTTAGGGAGCGGCTGGATCCTCTCGAGTGATGGCCATGGGGGACCCGGCGGGAGCAAATCGCGTCGCTCAGTTGCCATCGATACCAGGTCTGCCTCCTTGATGTTGGCCGGCATCTGCGCAGCGATCTCGAAGCACGCCGCGATCGGCTCCCAAGATACCCGCCTCGATCGGCTTGAAGCCTGGCAGCAGGGACTCACCATGTCGCCGACATAAGCCTCAGGGGCATCATGCCGCAGCGCGTCCGCTGCCGGCACCAAGTGGTTGGCCAATACGCTGTGTTGGCCAACGCTGCAGTGGGTCTAGGTGTAGCCGGCGGATCGCCACATGTTCGCCAACGCATGGGCGGGGCCTCACACAGCCCGCCAGCGTCAAGCGGGACGATTACTCGCCCTGAAGCCAGCCTTCGACTTCATCGGCACCGTGCTCAGCCTTCCATGCCTTCAGCAACTTGTGGTTACCACCTTTGGTCTCGATGACCTCACAAGTTTCGGGGTGCATATAGCGCTTCACCGCGCGCCGCCGGCGCTGCTGTGGGGCCGGAGCGGAATTGCTTTTGCGGACCGTATTCGTGCTGCGCTCCGGATCCAGGATAGCAATCACGTTGCGCAGGGACTTGTTGTGTTCACCCAGCAGAGCACGTAGCCGCTCTTCAAATTCAAGTTCTTTTTGCAGTCGCTCGTCACCATTCAACTGTTCCAAGCGCTGCTTCAGTTCTTCAATTGTGGCTTCGATCTGACGGTATTCTTGGATTAGGGACATAGTGATTTCCTCAAGATTAGGCGGTGGACGCTATCATAGCCTTTTCATGAATAATTAAATAGAGGGAACTGTAATATGTTATCAGGATGTAACGAAATCATTGCCATTGACCAACTTTGGCCGTGAGAAGCTCATTACATGTGTAGCGAAGCGTGGTTTCATGGATAGAACTACGCCGGATTGTCGACGATATAGTCATCCGGCCAGCGGAACTGCCATCAAACCAGCTACTGTTACCAAGCATCGAAGGCTCGAAGCCGGCACTTCATTCCGCTCGCGGTCGGACTACACCTTAAGGCATAGGATGACGAGGCGCGGAGCTTGGGTATGCGAACGAATGACCGCCATGCTTGTCAAGTGATGGCCCTGACGCCGATACGATGCATACAGGGGTTGATAGATCACTGTTTTAACGGCGGTAGAATTCATCGTCAAAGCCTGTAAGAATCCAGACTAAAGTGGGCTCATAGGCTGTACCCGGGCTTCCTCCATGTGCAAGTAGTGAGAGAAATTGCTATGGATGACTTTATTCGTGGTTTCAAACGCGGCGCTAGGGAGACCATGTACGGCTACTGGGTGCCTGCTGTGGCGTTGTGGCGCTTGCTATCGGACACGACGGACGATCTGATTCGGAAGGCGAACCGAGCAGAGAAATAGAGCGCTTGCACCGGCGGCGGTCATGGCTAGACCTCGCCATCGCATCCGTTCCCCTTGGTGTTAACGTAGCCTTCGATTTATGGGCGCAGTTGGTCTGGGTTAGCGGATCAGAGACCGTTTCGCAAATGTTGCCTTCGCAAAGCTGTCTCTACCAGGCTATTGCCGGCCGCGAGCTAGGGCTTGTCTGAAAAGTCGTGTTTGCTAGCCTGCCCCTGTGATGGCGATGG
>NZ_WHOV01000252.1:0-3217 GCF_009765395.1 Pseudomonas sp. BAV 4579
GCGGCGAGAGGCCTAACGGGCCATGGACGGCCCGTGTAGGCCGACCCCGGAACGACGCTGGCGTGAGCGGAGGGCCGGATGGTCGGGGCAAGCGCTTTTGGTTACTTTTGTCCGGGGCGCGCAGCCGTGACTGACAAAAGTGACTCGCCCGGGTGGGCGAAACAAAAACCTTCAAAACACTCGATAACGAGCTGGGGCGCAGACGAGTACACAGGAGTGTTGGGCTTCGCTCCGCTCAACCCAACCTACCGCCAACCCCTTCTCCAACGAAAAAGGCGCCCTGAGGCGCCTTTTTCGAACCAAACCAACCCCAAGTCAGACCTTGACGATCCAACCCTCGGGGGCCGGCTTGTCGCCGGTCTGGATGCCGGTCAGTTCCTCGTACAGCTTGCGCGTCACCGGGCCGACGTCGGTCAGGCTGTGGAAGACGTGCAGCTTCTCGCCGTACTGGATGCCGCCGATGGGGGTGATGACCGCCGCCGTGCCGCAGGCGCCGGCTTCGACGAACTGATCGAGCTGGTCGATATGGACATCGCCCTCGACCACTTCCAGGTTCAGCCGCTCGCGCGCCAGGTCCATCAGCGACATGCGGGTCACGCCCGGCAGCACCGATTCGGAGCGCGGGGTGACGAACTTGCCGTCACCGGTGATGGCGAAGAAGTTGGCCGAACCGACTTCCTCGATCTTGCTGTGGGTCAGGGGGTCCAGGTAGATGCAGTCGGCGAAGCCTTCGGCCTTGGCCTGGGCGCCGGGCATCAGGCTGGCGGCGTAGTTGCCGCCGACCTTGGCGGCGCCGGTGCCCTGGGGCGCGGCGCGGTCGTAGCCGGAGATCACGAAGTTGTGCGGGGTCATGCCGCCCTTGAAGTAGGCGCCGACCGGGATGCCGAATACCACGAAGTGAAACTCGGGGGCGGTACGCACGCCGATGTTGTCACCCACGCCGATGACGAAGGGACGCAGGTAGAAGGCGCCGCCGGTGCCGTGGGGCGGAATCCAGGCCTCGTTGGCCTTGACCACCTGCTGGCAGGCGTCGATGAACATCTCGGTGGGGACCGGCGGCATCAGCAGGCGGGCGCAGCTCCTGTGCATGCGCGCGGCGTTGCGATCGGGACGGAACAGGTTGATGGAGCCGTCCTGGCAGCGATAGGCCTTGAGGCCTTCGAAGCACTGCTGGCCGTAGTGGATGGCCGTGGAGCCTTCGCTGATGTGCAGCTGGTTGTCGCGAGTCAGCTCGCCGGGTCCCCAGCTGCCGTTGCGATAGGTGGCGATATAGCGGAAGTCGGTCTTGATGTAATCGAAACCGAGGGTCTTCCAATCGATGTCCGCAGCGCTCATAGATCCTCGCAGTGCTCTCCGGCGGCTAGGCCGGTCGTTTCGTGGTCGGGCCGTACGCCTCGCCGGCGACGGTTCAAGGGGGTGGACGAGGCGGGCTCGTCGCTAGGTTCTGTATGAAAAGTCGCCGAGCGAAGGTCAGGCAAGGCAAAAAATCGGCGAGGAAGCGGAGTTTACGAGGGGTAAATGAGCATTCCGAGCTGATTTCTAACGCGGCATCACCGAGCGCAGGCACTTTTCGTACAGAGCCTAGACTGTGAAAGATACCGCTTATCCGGACCGCTGGGGGCACCTTTCAGCCAATCGGGTCTCCAAAGTCTGAAGCTGGCCCTTTGCCGCCTCGGCCTGCTGCCTCAGGCTGGAGGGTGGGGTCATCACCAGGAGCTCGTTTTGAAAACAATGATGGCGTTGCTGGGTGCCTTGACCCTGCCAACGCTCACGGCGCAGGCCGCCGGTATCTTCACCGATGGATTCGACGCGGCGCTCAATCGCCGGGTCATCGAATGGCGGGGCGCGCCCTCGCCGGAAGGCATCGTCTTCAGCGTGATCGCCAGTCAGTTCAAGACCAGTGCCGGCAACGCCACCACCGATTTTCGCACCCAGCTCTCCACCTTTGGCGACAAGGTGCGCTTCAATGGCTGCAGCGCCAGTCGCTGGGAGATGAATGGCCAGATCTACCTGCCGCTCAAGGGCCAGTACCGCATGGCCGGGCTGGACGAGCGCTACGGTGAATATTTCGTCGCCCAACCCACCCGCCAGGATCTGGAATGGGTGGCCATGAACACCCGCGTTCACTATCGCCTCTGCCGCCTGCGCGAAACCCTGACCGCCGAAGACCTGCAGGGCCTGCGCTGGGTGTTGCAGGCGGCGGAGGCGGATTAGTCGAAGCGGGTGATGACGGTCACCCCGGTGCCTGCGAAGGTATCCATCTGCATCAGCGCCGCGCTGGACTCGGCCAGGCTGATCTCGCGGCCGATCAGCTGCTCCGGCGCCAGGCTGCCCTGGCGCAGCATGGCCATCAGCACGTCGTAGCGATGGGCCTGCATGCCGTGGCTGCCAAGGATCTCCAGTTCCCGGGCGATCACCAGGTTCATCGGCAATGCCGGGGTCGCCTGGTCACCCAGCAGCAGCCCGACCTGGACGTGCTTGCCGCGCTTGCGCAGGCAGGCGATGGAATTGCAGCAGGTGGTGGGATGGCCGAGGGCGTCGAGGGAGAGGTGCGCACCGCCGCCGGTGAGTTCCTGCACCGCCTCGGGCACGCTGGCCACCTGGGTGGCATCGATCGTCGCCACCGCGCCGAGACGACGCGCCAGGGCCAGCTTGTCGGCGGTGATGTCGATGGCCACCACCTGGGCGCCCAGGGCGCGGGCGATCATGATCGCCGAGAGGCCGACACCGCCGCAGCCGTGCACCACCACCCACTGGCCAGCGCTGACCCGCCCCTGATCGACCACCGCGCGAAAGGCCGTCACGAAGCGACAGCCGAGGCTGGCCGCCGTGGCGAACTCGAGCTGCTCGGGCAAGGCGACCAGATTGAGATCGGCCTGGTGGATGCCGACGTACTGGGCGAAGGACCCCCAGTGGGTGAAGCCGGGCTGGAACTGGTGATCGCAGACCTGCTGGTGGCCGGCATGGCACTGCGGACAGGCGCCACAGCCACCGACGAAGGGCACCGTCACCCGGTCGCCGATGCGCCAGAGGGTCACGTCCCTGCCTACCGCCTCGACCACCCCGGCCAGTTCGTGGCCCGGCACATGGGGCAGCTCGATGTCGCTGTCGTGGCCGACCCAGCCGTGCCAGTCGCTGCGGCAGACGCCGGTGGCCATGACCTTGAGCACGACGCCGTGGGGCTCGGGGGTGGGGTCGGCGCTGTCTCTTATACACA
>NZ_WHOV01000028.1:0-91829 GCF_009765395.1 Pseudomonas sp. BAV 4579
GCGATTGGCGGTAAAGGGCATCCAGTGGGCACGCAGGTTGAGCTGGGCGGCGACAGGTGGCGAAACGGTCAGCGGCTGGTTCATGACGGGGCCTCGGGCGGTGACATTGAGTCTGCAGGATGCGCCCGGCGTTGCGTGAGTTAAATGGTTTTTTTCTCGCGCCTAGGTATCTGAAACCTCACCCAAAAACGAGGTGTTGAGCGACCGGTCGAGCAGGATGGGCGAGGGAGAACGACGCTACTTCATACAGCCACAGATTCCCTGAAAGGCGCTTTCTAAACGCGATTATCCATGCCAACTTGACGCTGCTGAAACATCTTGAAACCAACAAATTTGATTAGTAATCAGTAACTTGCCTGAAACACTTTAAGCTGGTCGCCTGCCACCGTAGTCCCGTGGCGCCGAGGCACCCTCGCCTCACCTCTCTTCCCGGCGCGTAGTCCAGCCGGGCGCGGTAGCCTGTCCGCCGTCTCTGCCGCGTACCCAACTTTCCGCTTTTGCCAACCCGTGCCCCTCCCCCGAGGCAGAGCGCGCGGTTCAGCTATTCCTCAAGGAAACCTCCCCCATGCTGATTCAGCTCAACTGGATCCGCGGCCTGGCGGCCGTTCTCATCGTTTTCCACCACATGACCGTGGGCAGCTACCAGACCACCGAGCACCAGCAGATCGCCCTGAATCTGCTGTCGCTGGAAACCACCTGCATCTTCGTCGCGCTCTCGGGCTTCTTCTTTCGCTACAACCTCGGCAAATACAGCTACCAGGTCTATCTGGGCAAGAAGCTGCAGAACGTCATCCTCCCCTATCTGCTGATCTCGATTCCCGCCGTGCTGCTCTATGTCTCCGGACTCAAGCAGGAACACGAGTGGATCGACATGAACGCCTTCCATGACTGGCCGCCCTTTGCCCAGACCGCCCTGCTGCTGGCCACTGGCGCCCACCTGGGTCCGCTGTGGTTCATTCCGGCGCTGACGCTGATCTTCCTGCTCGCGCCGGCCCTGGAGTGGATCGTCAAGCGTGGCCTGCTGCCGGCGGCGACCATGGTCGGCCTGCTGTATTTCCTGGTGTCCGATCGCCCGATCAATGACGCCGATCCGTTGCTGGCGGCCCTGCATTTCCTGCCGATCTACCTCTGCGGCATGCTGGCCTGCGAACAGCGCGAGCGGCTGCAACGGCCCCAGGCGCGTTACTGGCTGCTGGCGGCCCTGCTGCTGCTGAGTGGCGCGGCAGTGCTCGACAGCGCCTTCTACGGGCTGCAGAAACTGGCACTGTGCCTGTTGCTGTTCGCGGTCTTCAGCCAGAAGGTCAAGGCGCCGGGATACGCCGAGAGCCGCCTGACCAAGGGCATGGCCCTGCTGGGCGCCTACAGCTTCGCCATCTACTTCCTGCACGGCTATCTCGCCGGCGCCTATCGCGTGCTGGGTCGCCTGCTGGGTGAGCAGAACTTCGCCCAGTACCTGGGCACCCGCCTGTGCCTGACGCTGATCACCCTGCTCTGCTGCATCGCCGCGGTCTGGGTGGTCAAGCAGGTCACCCGGCAGCGCAGCCGGGTCCTGATCGGCGCCTGAAACCGGTCGCTGGCGCCGCTCCCGACGGCGCCTTATGCTGTCCCGCATTTGCGGTGGCAGCCATGAAGACGACGCGCAAGGCCCTGCTCGCCCAGGTCGGCGATTTCGAGATCCGCCTGCTGCGACTGTTCAAGACGGTGGTGGAATGCGGCAGCTTCACCGCCGCCGAAGGCCGGCTGGGCATCACCCGCTCGGCCATCAGCCTGCACATGAACGACCTGGAAAAACGCCTCGGCATGCGCCTCTGCCAGCGCGGGCGCGCCGGTTTCTCCCTGACCGACGAAGGCCGCGAGGTGCTCAGGGCCAGCCAGTCGCTGTTCGCCGCCCTGGAAGGCTTTCGCAGCGAGGTCAACCAGCTGCACCAGCACCTGCGTGGCGAGCTGAACCTGGGCATCATCAACAACCTGGTGACCCAGCCGCGCATGCGCATTACCCATGCCCTGGCCGCGCTCAAGCGCGCCGCGCCGGGGGTGGTGGTCAACATCGGCATGACCCTGCCCGGCGAGATCGAGACCGGCGTGCTCGACGGCCACCTGCACCTGGGCGTGCTGCCGCTGATCAATGCCCTGGCCGGGCTGGACTACCTGCCGCTCTACGAAGAGCGCGCCCTGCTCTATTGCAGCCGCAGCCATCCGCTGTTCGCGGTGGCCGACGCGGCGCTGGACGACGCCCTCCTGGCCGCTCAGGACGCCGTCGGCCCCAATCACCTCCTCAACCAGGACGGCCACGAACGCCATGCCGCGCTGAACTGCACGGCACGCGCCTCGGATCGCGAAGGCGTGGCCTTTCTGATCCTTACCGGCTGCTACATCGGCTACCTGCCCGACCACGTCGCCCAGCCCTGGGTGGCCCAGGGTCAGTTGCGCGCTCTCGATCCCGAGCGCTTCCACTTCGACACCACCCTGGCCGCCGTCACCCGCAAGGGCCGGCGACCGAATCTGGTGCTGGAGCGCTTTCTCGAAGCCCTGGCCGAGACCGTCTAGTTGGCGCTGCGGGTCGGACGCACGACGATCTCGTTGACGTCCACGTCGTCCGGCTGCTCGATGGCATAGCGCACCGCGCGGCCGATAGCGTCGGGTTGCAGGGCAATGGCGCGATAGTCGTCCATCATCGCCCGCGCCGCGGGATCGGTGATGGTGGAAGCCAGTTCGCTTGCCACCACACCCGGATGGATGCAGGTGACCCGCAGATCCTCGCGCTCCTGACGCAGTCCCTCGGAGATCGCCCGCACCGCGTGCTTGGTGGCGCAATAGACCGCCGCCGTGGGCACCACCGACAGCGCACCGATGGAGCCCAGGTTGATGATGTGCCCGGCGCCACGGGCGGTGAACTCCGGCAGCACCGCGGCAATGCCGTTGAGCACACCCTTGATGTTGACGTCGACCATCTGCATCCATTCTTCGGTCTTGAGCGAGGCCATGGGCGACAGCGGCATGATCCCGGCGTTGTTGACGATGACGTCCACCCGCCCCCAGCGCTCGCGAGCCGCCTGGACGAAGGCGACCACGTCGGCGCTGTCGGTGACGTCCAGCCGGCGGCAGGCGGCCTCGCCACCCGCAGCGTTGATCTCGGCCGCCAGGGCCTCCAGCCGTTCGCTGCGGCGCGCGCCGAGCAGCAGCTTGCAGCCGGCCGCGCCCAGTTCCCGCGCGATGCCCGCGCCTATGCCACTGGAGGCGCCGGTGATGAGTACGACCTTGTCGATAGCCATGAAGTGTTCCTCTCGAATGGGGTGGTTTGGCTGGACGATCTACTGATCGGCTGCGTGCCCTTCCAGGCTTGCCACCACCTTAGCGAAAGCTCATTGTCGTGATAATTCCCCCGCTCCTGACTGCCATGGTTAGCGAGACTCACCAATGCACACTGATCTGAATCTGCTCAGGGTCTTCGTCGTGGTGGCCACGGCCGAGAATTTCCGCGTGGCGGCTGATCGCCTGGGCGTCAGCCGCTCTGCGGTCAGCCAGGCCATCCGCCGTCTGGAAGACGAGCTGGGCAGCTCGCTGGTGCAGCGCACCACCCGCAGCGTACGGCTGACCGAGGCTGGCGAACGCCTGCAGCGGCAGATAGCCGGGCCCCTGGCCGGTCTGCTGGGCGCCCTGGAGGACGCCAGCCACGCCGGCCCGCCGCGCGGATTGTTACGGGTCGCGGTCACCTCCATCGCCGAGCGCTTTCTCGACGGGCCGCTGCTGGCCAGCTTCGTCGAGGCCTATCCGGAGGTGACCCTGGACGTCACCGTCACCGACGAGGAATTCGATATCGTCGCGCGGGGTTTCGATGCCGGCGTACGGCTGGGCGAGGTGATCGAGCAGGACATGATCGCCATTCCGGTGACCGGATCGCAGCGCGAAGTGGCGGTGGCGACCCCGGGCTATTTCGCCCGTCATGGCCGACCCCGGCACCCGCGCGAACTGGCGGACCACCGCTGCATCGGCTGGCGCCCGGCCCCGGAGGTGGCGCCCTGGCGCTGGGAATTCAGCGAGAACGGTCGCGCCTTCGATGTGGCCGTCGCGCCGCGGATCACCACCAACGACATGCTGCTGATGGTACGCACCGCCCTGGCCGGAGGCGGCATCACCTTTGGCATGGAGGACACCTTCCGCCCCTATCTGGCGCGGGGTGAACTGGAGCGGGTGCTGGAAGACTATCTGCCGCCCTTTCCCGGCTTCTACCTCTACTATCCGAACCGCCACAACCTGGCGCCCAAGTTGCGGGCGCTGGTGGAGCATGTGCGGGGGTATCGGGAGGAGAAGGAGGGGTAGCGCGGGTTTGGGCGTCCCTCACCCCGGCCCTCTCCCGGAGGGAGAGGGGGCGCTCGCCTGAGCCCGCGTAGGGTGGAAAAAGGCGCAGCCTTTTCCACCTGGCGAAGGCAGGCCCTATTGGGCTTCGGTGATGGAGCTGCCTCCACCCAACCTAGGCATCCGGTAGGTTGGGCTGAGCGCAGCGAAGCCCAACATCGACCGACCGATATCAGCTCTCCAGGATCCACCGATCGATGGCCTGGGCCAGGCCATCTTCCTGGTTGCTGGCCGTTACCCGGTCAGCCGCTTCACGGACCCCTGCGCCGGCTTGGCCCATGGCGATGGCGAGACCGGCCTGGCGGAACATGGGCACATCATTGCTGCCATCGCCAATGGCCGCGGTGCGCGCAACCGGTACGCCCGCGGCCTGGGCCAGTTCGATCAGGGCATCGCCCTTGTTGGCCTTGGGGTGGGTGATGTCGAGGTAATAGAGCTGGGAGCGCAGCACCGTGGCGCCCTCCCCCAGCCGCTCGCCCAACTCGCCTTCCAGGGCTTCGAGGCCGGAGTGATCACTACCGGCGGCGACGATCTTGTCGACGCGATCCAGATAGGGTTCGAAGGAGTCCACCACGGTCGGCCCATACCCCAGCGCGCGGGTCTCGCGCGACACATAAGCTCCCTCCCCGTCGCGGGTCAGCCAGAGGTCGTCGGCGAACAGCCAGACCTCGAAGGCTGCATTATCCAGCCGCTCCAGCACCTGACGCGTCACCGGCTCCGCCAGGCGATGGGCGCGGATCAGGGTACCGTCCGCCTCCACCAGATTGCCGCCGTTGAAACCGGCCACCGCCTGATGAATGCCCAGTTGGCGTACCAGCGGCAGCAGCGCCCGCGGCGGGCGGCTGCTGACCAGGGTAATGGCCTTGCCGGCCGCCTGCAGCCGCTTGACGGCGGCGATCACCGCCTCGCTCAGGCTCTTGTCGTCACGCACCAGGGTGCCGTCGATATCCGACACCAGCAGGTCGATGGGGGTCAGGTCAGCGGATGCCATGAGCGGCCGTCCTTCTGCAGGAGTTCATCGGCACCGGCGGGACCGGCACTGCCCGCGGCGTAGCTTTCCACTTCGCCGCCCTGTTGCCAGGCGTCGAGGAAGGGTTGCACGGCGCGCCAGCCGTTCTCGATATTGTCGGCGCGCTGGAACAGGGTCTGGTCGCCGATCAAGGAGTCGTAGATCAGGGTTTCGTAGCCGGTGGAGGGCTGCATCTCGAAGAAATCGCTGTAGGCGAAGCCCATGCGGATGTTCTCCAGTTCTACCAGGGGTCCCGGGCGCTTGGCGTGGAAGTCGAACCACATGCCTTCGTCGGGCTGGATCTGGATGATCAGGTAGTTGGGCCGCATCCGGTCGATCTTGGTGTCGCGGAACTGGGCGTAGGGCGCGTGCTTGAAGCAGATTGCGATCTCGGTATCGCGCGCGGTCAGGCGCTTGCCGGTGCGCAGGTAGAAGGGCACCCCGGCCCAGCGCCAGTTGTCGACGAACAGCTTGAGTGCCACATAGGTCTCGGTCTGGCTTTGCGGATCAACCCGCTCTTCCTCGCGATAGCCTTTGACGGGCTTGTCGTTCAGCGTCCCGGCGGCGTACTGGCCACGGACCGAATTGGCCAGGGCCTCTTCGGTGGTCTGGGGGCGGATGGCGCCGACCACCTTGGCCTTCTCGTCACGCACCGAGGTGGCATTGAAGGACGCCGGCGGCTCCATGGCGACCATGGCCAGCAACTGGAACAGGTGGTTGGGCACCATGTCCCTCAGGGTGCCGGTCTTCTCGTAGAAATCGCCCCGCGACTCCACGCCCACGGTCTCGGCCGCGGTGATCTGCACATGGTCGATGTAGTGGTTGTTCCAGAACGACTCGAACAGGGCGTTGGAGAACCGGCTGATCAGGATGTTCTGCACCGTCTCCTTGCCCAGGTAGTGGTCGATCCGATAGATCTGCTTTTCGTCCATGTTCGCCAGCAGGCGCTGGTTGAGCGCCTGGGCACTGGCCAGGTCGGCGCCGAAGGGCTTTTCCACCACCAGTCGGCGATAGGCGTCTTCGCGCTCTTCCAGCAGGCCGGCCTTGCCCAGGCGCTCGGCGACGTCGCCAAAGAAGCGGGCGGCGGTGGCCAGGTAGAAGACGGCATTGTCGGTGTCGGCCTGGGCGATGCGCTCGCCTACCGCCTGATAGGTGGCGTCTTCGAGGAAGTCACCCTGCAGATAGCGGATGCGCCCGCGCAGCTGGCCCCAGAGATCGGCATCCAGTGCCTCGTCCCGGGACTTGCCCTTGGCTTCGGCCTGGTCGCGGATGAAGGCTTCCAGCCGGTCGGCGAAACCTTCGTCGGTGTTGGGATTGTGATCGACGCCGATGATCTGGGTGCGGTCGTCGAGCAGGCCGTCACGCAGCAGGTTGTACAGCGAGGGGATCAGCAGTCGCTTGACCAGATCGCCATTGGCGCCGAACAGAAAGAGCGTGGCGGGCGGCGCGGTGGGCGCCTTGGTGCAGGAGCGGCGCTCCTGGGCGGCGGTGCTGGGGGTAACGGCAGGAGAATCGGTCATGACAGGGCCTTATCCACGAGGACGGCTGATGCCGTCCCCCGGGACGCGGCCCGTGGCCGCTCCACAGGGGAACGGCCGGGGTTTTATTGCGGGATTTCGACGTGGCCGCCAAAGCCGAAGCGCATGGCCGACAGCAGCTTGTCGGCGTAGGTGGCTTGCTGGCGGGAACGGAAGCGCGCATAGAGGGCAGCGGACAGGACATTGACCGGCACCGCTTCCTCGATGGCCGCCTCGATGGTCCAGCGGCCTTCGCCGCTGTCGGCTACCGAACCGGAGAACTTCTCCAGCTCGACGTCGCCGGTCAGGGCCTGGGCGGTCAGGTCCAGCAGCCAGGAGGACACCACGCTGCCACGGCGCCAGACTTCGGCGATGTCGGCCAGGTCCAGCTCGAAACGCTCGTCTTCCGGCAGCTTGTCGCTGTTCTTCATCTTGAGGATGTCGAAGCCCTCGGCATAGGCCTGCATCAGGCCGTACTCGATGCCGTTGTGCACCATCTTGACGAAGTGACCCGAACCGGCCGGACCGGTGAAGATGAAGCCGCGCTCGGCACGTTCGTCCGGGGCGTTGCGGCCACTGGTCCGTTCGATGCTGCCGTAGCCGGGGGCCAGGGCCTCGAAGATGGGCTCCAGACGCTCCACAACCTCGGACTTGCCACCGATCATCATGCAGTAGCCGCGCTCCAGGCCCCAGACACCACCGGAGGTGCCGACGTCGACATAGTCGATGCCCTTCTCGGCCAGGGTCTTGGCACGACGGATGTCGTCCTTGTAGTAGGTGTTGCCGCCATCGATGATGACGTCACCGGGAGCCAGGCGGTCGGCCAGCTCGGCGATGGTCTGTTCGGTCGGCGCGCCCGCCGGCAGCATGACCCAGATGGCCCGCGGCTGTGCCAGAGCGGCGATGACGCCGTCCAGGCTGTCGGCGGTGATGGCGCCTTCCTTGCCGAGGCCGGCCACGGTTTCGGCACTGCGGTCATAGACCGCGACTTCATGCCCATGCTTCATCAAACGCCGTGCGATGTTGCCGCCCATGCGGCCCAGTCCGATGATTCCCAATTGCATGCTGATGACTCCTTGAGGTCAGGCGACCGCCGCCTCGACCAGTTCGACGATTTGTTGCAGGCCGGCGTCGATGTCGCCGCCCTTGATATGCACGCGCAGATAGCGCCGTCCCCGTTCGGCCAGTACCTCGAGGTCGCCCTTGGCCTGGGCGGCCTCGACGACACCAAAGCTCAGACTCCGCCCTGGAATCTGCAGGTCGTTCTGGGCATCGGCGGTAATCTGGATGAACACACCCGAGTTGGGACCGCCCTTGTAGGCCTGTCCGGTGGAGTGCAGGAAGCGGGGGCCGAAGCCGCCGACGGTCGCTACGCGCTTGCTGTCGCGAATGCTATCACGCATGGCGCCCAAGGCCTCCTCGTGCACGGCATTGCGCTCGAGATAGGCCAGCACGGCGAGATAGTCGCCGGGCTGCAGGCGTGCCAGGTGCGCCTTGATCGCCGCGCGGGCGGTGTCCTGCCCCTGCAGGTCGGCATCACCGAACAGCGTCAGCGAGCCCTCCTCCAGCAGCGGCTCGTCGCCGGCCAGACGACCTTCGCGCTCGTAGCCATCGGTAAGGGCACGGGTCTTGATCTTGCTGGCTTCCACGTCGGGCTGGTCGAAGGGATTGATGCCGATGACGGCACCGGCTACCTCGGTCGCCATCTCCCAGCGGAAGAATTCCTGGCCGATCAGTTCGGCGCGGGCCAGACGGATGTCCACCACCGGATGCCCGGCCGCGGCCAGAGCCTGCAGGCGACTGTCGCGCTCGGCGTCTTCCTCGCCGGCCAGCACCAGGCTGACGAACACCCGGTCCCTGCCGTAGACAGCTGGCTCCCCGAGGGGCTCCAGGTCCACCGGGATGATGCCCTTGCCCTGCTTACCGGTGCTCTCGGCGAGCAGCTGTTCCAGCCAGGCGCCCAGACTGGCGACACCCGGTGAGGCGATCAGGGTGACCTTGTCGCGTCCCGCACGCACCGCCTCGCCCAGGACCACGCCCAGGCGGATGCCGGGATTGATGGCCGGCGGCGCACTGGGGCTGCAGGCGAGCACCATGGGCTGGGTCACCTGGAAGAAGTCGGCCACCGAATGGCCAAGCAGCGCCAGGGGCACCATGCCGAACACCGACAGCACCGAATAGCGTCCGCCGATATGGGGATCGCCCTGGAAGATGGCGCGGTAGCCCTCGGCCGTGGCACTGGCTTCGAGCTTGGAACCCGGATCGGTGATGGCAACGAAGCGCCGCCGGGTCTCTTCCGCACCCAGCGCCTGCTCCACGGCCTTGTGGAAGTAGGCCCGCAGGATTTCCGGCTCCAGGGTCGAGCCGGACTTGCTCGATACCAGGAACAGCGTCCTGTGCAGGTCCAGCTGCTCTTCCAGTGCAGTGATCTGCGCCGGATCGATAGAATCCAGCACCTTGAGGGTAAGTCCGCCTTTAGCGGTACCCAGGGTGTTGGACAGGACTTCCGGACCCAGGCTCGAACCGCCCATGCCCAGGAGTACCACGGTATCCAGGCCTTCCTGGCGAACGGCTTCGGTCAAGGCCTCGAGGGCAACCGGATCGGCCTGACGCCCCTGGGCCGCGGCCAGCCAGCCGACCCACTGGTCTTCGTCACGACCGGTCCAGAGCGAGGCGTCGCCCTGCCAGAGCCGGCGCGACCAGCCTTCACGTCGCGCCTCGTCCAGGCGGGCCTCGACGGCTTCTTTCAGATCGTCTGGCAGACGATAGTCCGCGGCATTCAGGCGCTCGCCGAGAAAATCGAGGCGCTTCTGCCCAACCACACCCAGCAGGGCATCGGCAGCATCTTCGAATTGCCGAGCGCCGTCCTTGACCAGCCGCTTGGCCACGCCATCGAGATCCAGCCCGAAACGGACCGTAGCATCTACCACCCGCTGCGCGGCTTCGATATCGGTGCTCAGCATGGGCGCTGCCGTGCCATGGTCGCGGAAAGCGTCCATGGTCTTGGGAGGCATGGTGTTGACGGTGTCCGGGCCGATCAGCTGATCGACATACAGGGTATCGGGATAGGCGGGATCCTTGGAGCCGGTGGAGGCCCACAGCAGACGCTGCGGCCGCGCACCCTTGGCTGCCAGCACCTTCCAGCGCGGCGACTGGATCAGCCGCTGGTAGTCCTGGTAGGCCAGCTTGGCGTTGGCGATGGCGACCTTGCCACGCAGCTCGCCCAGCTCGGCGTCCTCGCCCTTGCGCTCGTCGATCAGCTTGTCCAGCACGCCATCGACCCGGCTGATGAAGAAGCTGGCGACACTGGCGAGCCGACTGATGTCCTTGCCCTGGTGCAGCCGGGCTTCCAGACCCGCCATATAGGCCTCCGCCACGGCCATGTAGGCATTGCGATCGAACAGCAGGGTCACGTTGACGTTGATCCCCTCCTCGATCAGTTTGCGGATGGCCACCGCCCCTTCGGGCGTACCCGGTACCTTGACCATGAGGTTGGACCGATTTACCGCCTGCCAGAGGCGGCGCGCCTCGTCCAGGGTGGCACGGGTATCCAGCGCCAGATAGGGCGACACTTCCAGGCTCACATAACCATCGCGCCCCTCGAGCCGGTCATAGACCGGCCGCAGGATGTCGGCCGCCTGCTGGATGTCCTCGATGGCCAGATGCTCGTAGACGTCCACCGGCTCGGCGTCGGCCTGCTCGAGGAAGGCCTCGAGGCTGGCATCGTAGTCGCTGCCGTGGCCCATGGCCTTCTCGAAGATCGAGGGGTTGGAGGTGACGCCCGTCAGGCCGTCACGCTCGATCAGCTTTTGCAGCTCACCCTTGGCGAGGAACTCGCGGCTGACGAAGTCGAGCCAGACCGCCTGGCCCTGCTCCGTCAGCTGTTTGAGTGGATTGCTCATTTGGCACTCCCGGAGCGTTGTGCCTGTTCCTTGGCCAGCTTGACCACATTCTCCACGGTGTAGCCGTACTTGGCCTGCAGCTTGCCGATGGGCGCCGAAGCGCCGAAGGTGCTCATGGTCACCGAGGCACCCTTGCGACCGATGTAGCGCTCCCAACCCAGGGGACCGGCTTGCTCGATGGCAACGCGGCCCAGGACTTCGTCCGGCAGCACCGATTGCTTGTAGGCCTCGTCCTGCTCTTCGAACAGCTCCCAGCAGGGCATGGAGACGACTCGTGCCTTCACCCCTTCGCCCTGAAGCTGCTCATAGGCCTGCATCGCCAGACCCAGTTCGCTGCCAGTGGCCATGAGGATGACCTGGGGCGTGCCACCTTCGGCATCGGCCACCACATAAGCACCCTGGGCGACGCCCTCGGCGCTGGCATACTTGGCGCGATCCAGGGTCGGCAGCGGTTGCCGCGACAGCACCATGCAGGAGGGTCGATTGGTCTGCTGCAGCGCGATCTTCCACGCCTGCACCGTTTCGTTGGCATCGCCCGGACGCAGGGTCAGCAGACCCGGGGTGGCGCGCAGCTGCGCCAGATGCTCGATGGGCTGGTGAGTGGGGCCGTCTTCGCCGACGCCGATGGAGTCGTGGGTGAAGACGAATACCACCGGCAATTCCATGATCGACGCCAGGCGGATCGGCGGCTTCATGTAGTCGCTGAACACCAGGAAGGTGGCGGTGAAGCTGCGCAGGTAGCAGAGCGCCATGCCATTAGCGATGGAGCCCATGGCGTGCTCGCGGATGCCGAAGTGCATGTTGCGCCCGGACGGCTCACGGGCGGAGAAGCTGCCCGCGCCATCGAATTTGAGATTGGTCTTGGTGGACGGCGCCAGATCCGCCGCCCCGCCGACCAGCCAGGGAATGTTCTGGGCAAAGGCATTGAGCGCCTTGCCACCGGACTCGCGGGAGGCCACACCCTTGGCATCGGTATCGAAGCTGGGCAGCTTGGCGTCCCACCCTGCCGGCATCTCACCGGCGCGCATGCGCTGGAGTTCATCGGCGCGGGTCGGATCGTCCTGACGCAGGCGATCGAAGGCACGGTTCCAGTCTTCGTACAGACCGCTGGCACGCTCCAGCAGGGCATCGCGCAGGTGGTGACGGGCGTCGTCGGGCACCAGGAAGTCGGCATCCTCGGGCCAGCCATAGGCCTTCTTCGCCAGCTTGATCTCGTCCGCACCCAGGGGCTCGCCGTGGGCCGCCGCGGTGTTCTGCTTGTTGGGCGCGCCGTAGCCGATGAGGCTGTCGACCACGATCAGGGTCGGCTTGCCAGTGTTGCCCTTGAAACGATGCAGGGCGGCGGCCAGGGCTTCGGCGTCATTGGCATCCTTGACGTGCAGGGTGTGCCAGCCATAGCCACGGAAGCGTTCGGCCACGTCTTCGCTGAAGGCCAGCTCGGTGTGGCCTTCGATGCTGATGGTGTTGTTGTCGTAGATCCAGCAGAGGTTGTCCAGCCCCAGGTGACCGGCCATGGAGGCCGCCTCGCCGGTGACGCCTTCCATCATGTCGCCATCACCGCAGAGCACATAGACGTCATAGTCGAACAGGGTCACGCCCGGCTGGTTGAAACGGGCGGCCAGCCACTTCTGGGCCAGCGCCATGCCGACGCTGTTGCCGCAGCCCTGCCCCAGCGGACCAGTGGTGGTCTCGATGCCGGTGGTCATGCGGTACTCGGGATGGCCCGGGGTCTTGGAATCCAGCTGGCGGAACTGCTTGATGTCGTCGAGGCTGACCGCTTCCTTGCCGGTGGCGGTGCCGTGCTCGTCGATTTCCTTGACGCCCGCCAGATGCAGCAGCGAATAGAGCAGCATGGAGGCATGGCCGACCGACAGCACAAAGCGGTCGCGGTTGGGCCAGTCCGGATGCTCCGGGTGATAGCGGAGGAAGCGGCTCCACAGTGTGTGGCCGACCGGAGCCAGGGCCATCGGCGTACCGGGGTGCCCGGAGTTGGCCTTCTGCACCGCGTCCATGGACAGGGTACGGATGGTATTGATGACAAGCTGGTCGGCGTTGGAGCTGGAAGGTGCGGTGGAACCCATGGCAAGCGTCCTCGTGCTGGCAGGCGCGCCACCCGCGGCGAAAACGGCAAATACCGTCCGTGAAACCGTTTTCAGCAAAGGCAGCGCCTAAGAGAAGAAAGCAAAGCGGCCGGACAGGGTCCGGGGCGGCGGGGGCATGCATCCTCTGCGACCCCACGCCGCAGTCGCGATCCTTTCTCTAGAACAGCACGCCAGAGGGTTGGTTCCGCGCGGGTAGATAGCCGGCTATCGATTTGCGCACTCAGTAGCCGGCGGCGAGGGCCAGCTCGACATCCAGGCCGGCGTCGCGCATCTGCGCCAGCTTGTACCTGAGGGTACGGGCGCTGATGCCGAGGCGCTCGGCGGTCTCCTTGCGGCGGCCGCGTTCGGCCTTCAGGGTATCGAGAATCACCTGGAATTCCCGATCGCGCAGATCGGCGTCCAGCGGCCGTACTTCATCGCCAATGCCTGTCGCTGGCACAGGCGCGGCGGCAGGCGCCATGGATACCCCGCTCGCCAACCAGTGCAGCCCGAAGTCCTCGGCCTGGATCTGCTGGCCTGGTTGCAGGATCAGCGCCCGCTGCACGGCGTTGTCCAGTTCGCGCACATTGCCCGGCCAGGGATGCTCGGCCAGGGCCTGGCGCGCGGCAGGGCTCAGGACCGGTACCGAACGATTCATCCGCGCGGCCTGGACCGCCAGCAGTCGTTCGGCCAGGGGCACGATATCGGCCGGTCGCTGGCGCAGCGGCAGCCAGGCCAGCGGAAACACCGACAGGCGATAGAAGAGGTCTTCGCGGAAGCGCCCGGCGGCCACCTCCTCCGCCAGCTTGCGGTTGCTGGTGGCTACCACGCGGATGTCCAGCGCCAGCGGCTTGCGCGCCCCGACCCGCTCCACCTCGCGCTCCTGCAGGACCCGCAGCAGTTTGGCCTGCAGACCCAGCGGCATCTCGGAGATCTCGTCCAGCAGCAGGGTACCGCCCTGGGCCAGTTCGAACTTGCCCGGCTGGGCGGCGATGGCCCCGGTAAAGGCGCCCTTCTCGTGCCCGAAGAGGATGGCCTCGAGCAGGTGATCGGGAATGGCCGCGCAATTGACCGCCACGAAGGGACCATCCCCCCGCGCCGATTGATCGTGGATGAAGCGCGCCAGCACCTCCTTGCCGGTGCCCGACTCACCGGTGATGAGCACCGTGGCCTCGCTCCGGGCCACCCGGCTGGCCAGCTCCAGCAGTTGCCGACTCTGGGGATCGGCCGCTACCGGCTGGCGAGCATCGGACAGGCGCCGTCCCTGGGGGCAGCATCGTGCCAGGGTCTCCAGCAACAGGCGTGGCTCGAAAGGCTTGACCAGATAGTCCGCCGCACCGCCGCGCATGGCCTCGACGGCACGTTCGATGCTGCCGAAGGCGGTCATCAGCAGCACCGGCAGCGCCGGATCGCGCAGCCGAATGCTGGCCAGCAACTGATGGCCGTCAATGCCTGGCATGTTGACGTCACTGATCACCAGGCCAAAGGGTTCCTCGGCCAGCGCCAGCAACGCCGCCTCGCCGCTGTCCACGGCGCGATAGCGATAGCCGCCAAGTTCCAGGGTATCGGCCAGGGCTTCGCGCAGGGCGCGATCGTCTTCCACCAGCAGGATGGGCAGGATCATGCCGGGGTCTCCTCGCTCGCCAGCAGCGGCAAGATGAAGGTCACCAGCGTGCCGCGCCCCAACCGGGAGCGCACGGTCAGACGGCCGCCATGGGCCTTGGCCATCGCCAGCGCGACCGGCAGGCCGAGACCGGTGCCGGTGGTCTTGGTGCTGAGAAAGGGTTCGCCCAGCCGTTGCTGGACCGCCTGCGGAATGCCGGGACCGCTGTCGCTGATCGCCAGGCGCAACTCCCCGTCACGACGATGGAGATGCACCTTGAGTCGTCCCGGGCGGCCACTGCCGGCCATGGCCTGCAGGGCGTTGTGGATGAGGTTCAGGGCGGCGCCCACCAGCATGTCGCGGTTGCAGGTGAGCAGCCCGCCCTGGGCGTCGAGTTGCCAACGCACGGGGCAGTCGCCGAGATGCGGGGTCGCGGCCTCGCGCAAGGCAGTGAACAGCGCGGCGGGCGTCAGCCGATCCGCCAGCGGCAATTCGCCCCGGGCGAACACCAGCATGTCGCGGACCTGGTTTTCCAGTTCGTGCAGCCGTTCCTTGAGGCGGCCGGCGAAACGCTGCTGTTGCGCCAGCGCCAGACCGCCCTCCTCCAGATGGCTGGCATAGAGCAGCGCCGCGGTCAGCGGGGTCCGGATCTGATGCGCCAGCGAGGCCATGGTCCGCCCCAGTGCCGAGAGTCGTTCATGTCGTGCCAATTCGCCTTGCAGATGACGGGTTTCGGTGAGGTCGTTGAGCAGCACCAGTTGCCCCGGTTCGCCGTCGAGCGAACGGGTGGCGATAGAGACCCGGCGGCCATCGCGCAGAGATACCTCGTGGCCATCGTCATGACGTGGGGCGAAGGCCCGGGCAATCACCGTACGCCATAGCTCGCCTGCCAGGGGCTCGCCGAGCAGGGCGGTGGCGACTGGATTGGCGTCGCGCACACGACCGGCGCCGTCCACGACTACAATACCGGCAGGCAGGACGTCGAGCAGATTCTGCAGCCGGCTGGCCAGGCGCTCCTTTTCCGCCAGCTCCTGCAGGCGCTGGGCAGACACCCACTCCAGTTCGCCCTGCAGCGAATTCATCCGGGCTTCGAGCAACTGGAAGGATTCGCTCAGCTGACGCGACATCTGCCCCAGGGCTTCGCGGGCCTGTGCCGAGGCGGAGGCCTCCACGGCAGCGTCGGTAGGGGCAGCGGAAGAAAGGGCTTGCGCAGGCATCAGCTGGGGCTCGCGACGGACAATTGACATTGTCCAGGCTTGAGCAAGACCCATGCCGCCCTGGCGTCAAGGCGCCGTAGCGTGGAAAACGGCGCAGCCTTTTCTACTTCTGGAGCGCCACCCAAGCAGCGGTAGATGAGACTGGTCCGGCAGGGAGCTACCAGGCGCAGGTTGGCCAGGGAGGCTTTTATTGTTTAAGTCCGATACAGGGGGTCTCCGCCGGAAAAGTTGAGCTTCGCTACGCTCAGCCTCATCTACCAGCCTAGGATTGGCTGAAAAGCCGTAGCTGTTGGTCAACAAGCCGCTTGGCCGTTCCATGCCGAACGCAGCTGGCGCAAGACTTGCTACGGATCGCATTCCAGACTGATGGCGACATTTTCCTGCCTATCGTTAATTTTCTGCCCAACAGAGGCTACGCTGATGTCCACTCGTTTTTCTTGCGTAGGATGCGGCAAATGCTGTACCTCGCACCATATACCGCTGACGTTGAACGAGGCGATCCGCTGGGCTCAGCAACAGGGTGAGTTGCTCGTCCTGGTCGAAGCGTTTCTCGAGGACGGTCAAGGGATCTCGCCGGTGCAGCGCGAGCATGCCGAGCAGCGCTCTCTGCGGGTGTGGTGCGGGGAGACGCGCGCCTATGTCGCTATTACCTTCGCCGCCTATAATCCAGGGCGTTGCATGCGGCTAGATGCCGACAACCGCTGCTCGATTTATGACGAGCGACCCCTGGTCTGCCGTATCTATCCAATGGAGATTAATCCGCATCTTCCCTTGAGGCCCCATATGAAAGATTGTCCGCCGCATGCCTGGGAACAGGGGCCGACGTTGATTCATGGTGGGCGTTTGCAGGACGTGGAGCTGATTACGCTCATCGAGCGGTCACGACAGGCTGATCGGGATGAAATAGGTCAGAAGGCGGCGATTTGCGCCGCCTTGGGCATTCGCACATCGGCACTCAAAGGCGATGGCTTCACCGCCTACCGACCTTACGGTTCAGATTTTTTGGCAGCGACCGAGCAGGTGATGACCAACCCACCGATGGATGCGGCCACGGACTGGACGCTTCATGTATCGCACCGCGAATTAGCGGAGCAGCTCAAGGCGACCGGCGCGCTGATCGCTTCGGCCTTGACGCAAACGGACTATGGATTCATCGCTTTGAGCGCAGCATGAGACTAAGCCTCGCCGGCTCCGGAGTAGGCAGAACAGCAATTCTGAACTGGCTTTTGTCAAGTTGGGTAACGACGCCCCATCAAGTCGATGCTTGACTCAAAGAACCTG
Source organism: Pseudomonas sp. BAV 4579 (assembly GCF_009765395.1). Lineage (NCBI taxonomy): Bacteria > Pseudomonadati > Pseudomonadota > Gammaproteobacteria > Pseudomonadales > Pseudomonadaceae > Pseudomonas > Pseudomonas sp. BAV 4579. The sequence continues at coordinate 16,967 of NZ_WHOV01000028.1, forward strand.
AGCTTTTTTCGAAAAATCGGTGTGCCAGCAGCAGTCCATACAGGCCATAGTGACCATTGCCTTGAAGCTGCTAGCCGGCTTCTCGAACCGATTGGAGAGGGTGCGTTTTTTCGGTTGGCTGGCTGAGTAGGCGTTCGACCGCATTGCGCTAGTGGTACATGAATTGATTGAAACGAGGCTTACGACGCCTCTTGCGTTGGGCAACGACAGATTAATACCCGCGCAGTCCCAACGATGCCGGAGCGCTTCGCTATCATATCCCGCATTGACCAAGACACGTCGGCAGCATTCGCATGGCCCATCTTTGGTACCTCGCCACCGCACATTTTCGAGTAGGGAAAGAAGCGCGCTGCGAGTCGGCCTGCTGCCCGAGCAAAACCTTGAGGTCAGCGGATACCTCTGGACTTATCAGAGCAGATGGAGCGGTACCTAGTCCGTCACAGTTACTGCCTAGCGCATGATCTAGCGGTTCGTCTGGGTAGGCTTTTTCTGCCTAACATGAGGGCTCGTGAGGCACGGGGATCGTACTGGCATCGATCATCCAGATGCCCAGGTCCACATAACAATCCTGACGCAGCCTCAGATGCAGCGGGCGCCAGAAGGGACTCGAAGGTACCGTCATCGCACTTGTTGGCAGCCCTGGCAGACCATTTTCCAGGACCATAGTGATCGCGTAGGCCACGCCATTTTGCGACCGAGCGTAGGATCCAGAGGATGACATTGAGCATTTGCCGATCATCACGGCGTGGGCGTCCCATCCTTCTGGCGGGGAAACGATCTCCTCGCTCAACGCCAGCACTCATTCAAAAGGCCGTAACGCTAGCTAATGTTAGTGCTTGCCTCCGCTGCAATCACAGACTCAGCCTACCTAATACGAATTTTCAGGCGAACCTTAGATCTCTTCTTCAAACTCGTCGTCGCGGCGCCCCATGCCGTACTTGCGCATCTTCTCGACCAGCGTGGTGCGACGGATGCGCAGCCGCTCAGCGGCACGCGCCACTACGCCACCGGCATCATCCAGCGCCTGCTGGATGAAGCTCTTTTCCAGATTTGCCAGGTAGTCCTTGAGATCCAGGCCTTCACTGGGCAGCAGCGCTGAGGAGGAGACCTCGAGCGTCCCAATGCCGGCCATGGCTTCGCGTTCCTGCAATTCCTCGCGCAGGGATTCCACCATGGGATCGGCTTCGTCTTCCACGTAGCGGAACTTGAGCGGCAATTCGGCCACGCCGATGACGCCATAGGGATGCATGATCGCCATGCGTTCCACCAGGTTGGCCAGTTCGCGGACGTTGCCCGGCCACTCGTGGCGGCACAGCGACATGATCGCCGCCGAGTTGAAGCGGATGGAACCACGCTTCTCGTGCTCCATCCGGGCGATCAGTTCGTTGATCAGCAGCGGGATGTCTTCGCCCCGCTCGCGCAGCGGCGCCATGTCGATTGGAAAGACGTTGAGGCGGTAGTAGAGATCCTCGCGGAAGGTGCCCGCGGCGATCATCTGCTCGAGGTTCTTGTGGGTCGCGGCGATGATGCGCACGTCCACGCTTTGGGTCTTGTTGCTGCCCACCCGCTCGTAGGTCCGCTCCTGCAGTACCCGCAGCAGCTTAACCTGCATGGGCAGCGGCATGTCGCCGATCTCGTCGAGGAACAGGGTACCGGTGTTGGCCAGTTCGAAACGCCCGGCGCGACTGGTGATGGCACCGGTAAAGGCGCCCTTCTCGTGGCCGAACAGCTCGCTCTCCAGCAACTCCGCCGGGATGGCACCGCAATTGACCGGTACGAAGGGCGCTTCGCGCCGCTTGGAATGGAAGTGCAGGTTACGCGCCACCACCTCCTTGCCGGTACCCGATTCGCCGAGGATGAGCACCGTGGCCTCGGTATCGGCCACCTGCTGCATCATCTTGCGCACCCCTTGAATGGCGCGACTGGTACCCACCAGGCTGCGGAACAACTCGGGCTCACGCTGACGCCCGCGATCCCGAGCCAGGTCGTACATCTCTCGATAGACCTGGGCGCGGTGCAGGGAATCCAGCAGCTTATTGTAGGCCAGCGGATACTGGAGAGAGACCAGCACGCGGCGGCGAACGTCGTCCGGCCATTCCGGCTGCGCCGATTCGCCCAGCAACAGCAGCGGGACCATCTCGTCCCAGGCCACGACCTGCTTAAGCAGCTCGACGCTGTTGCCCCGGCTGTCGACGCGACCGACCAGCACACAGCTGACCTGCCGACTGCTGTCGAGCGCTTCGAGAGTAGCTTGCCAATCGGAACTGGTGCAGGCGAGGTGATCTTCGCCGAGAAAATCGAGAATGACCGATACCGCCTTGCGCCGCTCGGCCTCATCGTCGATCAGAAGGATCTTGGTTTCACGCCACATGTCCCTGCCCCAATTCGGCTTGTCGGTTCGCTACGTGCAGGTGTCGCCTGCATCCAAGTGCCAACTGGTCGGCATCTTGCGCAAGTTAAGACAAATTGTGATGCGGGGTCAATTTTATGGCGGAGAAATTTCCAAACTTTGAATTACCGTCCGACAGATGACGGTCAACCGAACAGCTGATAGACCTTGGCGGCCTTGTCGGCGCGTTGTGCCTGCGTCAGCTCGACCGCGATGGCAGAACGTTCGGCCGTGGTGGCGGCGATCAAGGCCTTGTAAGTCTTGAGAAGATTTTGCAAGGCGAACGTCAGCTCGGTCTCACCACCCGGCGCTTCCTGCATGGCGACATCGACCGCCAGGCGGCAATCCAGATCAAGACGGCCGATGGCCTCCCAGTCCTGTTCGACGAGGGCCTGCTCCAGCTGACTGCGAAGCTGATTGATACGAACAACGATGGTAGCCATGGCTCTCACCCTCCCGGTCAGGCAGCGGTTATGCCGTCCCAACCTTCTTTGATATTACGCAGCAGCTGAGCAACCTCGTCCAGGATGCGAGCATCGTTGGTACGGTTGGCCTCGGCCAAGCGGGTAGCCATGTAACCGTACAGGGCGTCGAGGCGATACGCCAGTTCGCCCGCATCGAAGTTCAAGGCATCACGCAGGCCGGCGATAATGGCCAGGGCCTTGCCGATCAACTGGCCTTTCAAAAGGTACCTCTGGTTTTGCATGGCGCCCTTGGCCTGGGCGATGCGGCTCAAACCACCCTCCAGCAACATCTGGATCAGGCGATGCGGTGAAGCCTCGAAGACCCCGGATTGAACACCAATATTCTGATATTGGCGCAGCGCTGCAGATTGTGCGTACATGATTTGGCTACCTTGGATTCAACAGATGATGCTGTGTTGGATATCCAAGCTATCGGCCCGCGCCCTGCAATCTTTAGCCTTAATAAACAGCTAGGATCAACTTGAAGACGAGTTCTTGTTCAGCACGTTCAGGGTAGTCAGCACACTACTGCTGGTGCTGTTCAGCTTGGCGACCAGGCTATCCATCGCATTGTATTTCGCGGTGAGGATATCGGTAAGCTTGGCCTGACGCGCGGTGAGCGTGGTCTGCTGCGTCTTGAGATCCGTCAGGTTGGTCTGGATCGTCGACTTCTCTTGAGCGATCAGCCCCGTACCACTCTGGGTATAGGTATTGACCAGCTTGTTCATGTTGTTCAGCAGCCCCGACTTAGCCGAGAAGAAGTTCTGCACATCGCTGGCGTTAGTCGCGAGGGCCGTGGACAGGGCCGAAGAGTTCAGCGTCAGGTTTCCCGAGTTAGTCATGGAAATCCCGAGCTGTGTAAGGTTCTTTAGATTGCCGCTGCCGGCGGACGTACCGAAAACCGTACTCTGCAGGCTGCGCATGAGTGTGCGGGTCATGGCGTCACTAGTCAGGGCCCCGGAGCTCGTGCTGGAAGCGCCGTCTTCTCCGGTCGTGGTACTGACCTTGGTAAGGGTACCGATGGTATTAACCAGCGTATTGTAGGCGTCAACGAACGTCTGGATGTTGGTCTGCAACCCAGAGGTATTGGCTCCCACGGTAACGTCGGTCTTTCCTGGCGCCGCCAGCGTAAAGGTCACTCCGGTGACGGCGGTATCCAGGGTATTGCTGGAGCTAGTCATGCTCAAACCGTCTAGGGTGTACTTGGCGTCGGTACCCTGCACCAGATAACCGCCGCCCGACGTCGAATAGGCCTTAGTGCCATCGATAGCTAAAGACGACAGAGAGCTGCTACCGGTGGTGGACACGCCGATCGTAGAGTTGGCGCCCGTAGTGGTGGAGCTCAGGACTAGCCGTGATCCCGTGGAGTCGGTGACGACGTTCGCCGAGATGCCCGAGGTGGCGCTCTGCTTGTTGATGCTGTCGCGGATGTTGGACAGACTGGCACCGTCACTCACGCTGATATTGTAGCTCTTGCCATTCTGGCTCAGCGTCAGGCTGCCTGATCCGAAGGTGGTCCCGGACGAGATGTACTGGGTGCCGACCTTCGACGCGGTCGCAAGATTTGATACATCCAGCGCATAGGTACCCGCTACCGCGGTGGCATCCACCGTTGCCGTCGCCGTTGCGGGGGTACTGGAAGTCGTGGTCAATCCGGCAAAGGAGGTCGTGGTATTCAGGTTGGCCACAGCCAACTGGAAATCGTTCAACGCCGAGGTCAGGGTACCTACTGCAGTCAGGCGATTCTGCGCCGAATTTTGCAAGGTAGTGATCTGTTGTTGCTTGCCAGCAGTTTGCGCGTTGACTAGCACCTCGACGATCGAACCGATGTTGATCCCGGAACCGAGACCGGTGGATGACTTGATCGCCCCGGAAGTGGCGGAGGCACTGGACGCAGAATTGCTCGTCGTCGAGCTAGTCGAACTGCTTGAAGTGGTCGAACTAGTCGAAGAAGTTGACGAGATAGTGGTCATGATCTGTCCTCAAAACATTGACGGTCCAGCTGCTGTAGCATCACTAAAGCAAAAGACACACCAACTAGGCTTTCTCGCTGAGCAGGTGACGGGACTCCTTGAAGTCCGCAGCCAGCTTGACCACGACCTCCGACGGGATCTGCCGGATCAACTCGCCATTGGCGCTGTTTACCACCTTAACCACGGTAACGCCGGAATCCTGATCTAAGGAAAACTCAAGGTTGCGATGCAAGTCTTGGGCGCTGGAACTTAAATCCTTAACGGCCTTTTCCAGCTCTTCCCGACTAGGCGATACAGCGGCGGTCTTGGCCTGGTCGGCCGGTGTCGCCCCGTTGCCGCTGGCGTTGGCCGTAGCGGAAGGGGCGCCAGCGACGTGGCCTGATGGCGTCCCTGCGGCGCTGGTCGTCGTGGCAGTTCCCGTAACGACCGAATTCACGTTGATGCTCATGGTGCAACCCTCCCAAAAAACCTAACAACGCGGAAAGGGCGCCGCAGCGCCCTCCCCTTTCCCTGATCAGAATTACTGGAGCAGTTTCAGTACGGAGGCGGGCTGCTGGTTGGCCTGGGCCAGTACCGAGGTTGCTGCCGACTGCAGGGTCTGCTGCTTGGTCATCTCGGCGGTCTCCGCCGCGAAGTCCGCATCCTGGATGGTACTGCGGGCTGCCGTGGCGTTTTCCGAGATGTTCTGCAGGTTGGAGATGGTGGAGTCCAGACGGTTCTGCACGGCACCGAGTGTGGAACGCTGGGTATCGATCTGCTTCAGGGCGCCGTCGATGACCTGCATGGCGCTCTGGGCGTTGGCCGCCGTGGTGATGTCTAGCGACTGGACGCTGCCGGTGGTGGTAACCGAGGCGTAGGAACCACTGGATACGCCGGTGGCGCCACCGGTACCCGCTCCGATGTCGATGGTCTTGGCGGAGCTGAGGTTGATGGTCGAGCTACCCGAGCTGGCCGCAGTAGCCGAGACGCCACTGATGTTGTTGTTGATGGAGCTGACGATGTCGTTGAAGCTGGCGCCGGAGGCGTAGGTCACGGTCTGGCCGGCGATGCTCAGGGTACCGCTGGAGCTAGTGGTACCGCCCGAAGCCGAGACGCCCAGGCTGCTCAGGTCCAGGCCGCCGGTGGCTACCGACGAGGAGCCGGACAGGCTGCTGGCGCTCATATTGCTCAGGGTGAAGCTGACGGTCTGGTTGGCGTTGGCGCCGACTTGGAAGGTCAGGGTGCCGTTGGTACCGGCGGTACCGTCCAGCAGGTTGATGCCGCTGCTGCCGCCACCGTAGGTGGTGGTGCTGGAGATACGGGTCAGTTCCGAGGTCAGCGACTCGAATTCCTGGTTTAGCGAGGTACGGTCTTCGGTGCTGTTGCTGCCGCTGGAGGACTGGACGGCGAGGACACGCATACGCTGCAGGATGTTGGTGGATTCCTGCAGGGCGCCTTCGGCGGTCTGGGCGATGGCATTGGCATCGTTGGCGTTGGAGACGGCTTGGTCCAGACCCTTGACCTGGCTGGTCAGGCGGTTGGAGATCTGCAGGCCGGCGGCATCGTCCTTGGCGCTGTTGATCTTCAGGCCGGTGGACAGACGGGTCATGGCGGTGGTCAGGTTGCCAGACGCGTTGTTCAGGTTCTTCTGAACGGTCAAGGAAGCGATGTTGGTATTGACGGTCATCATGATGGAGAACCTCGTGGATTAGGATACTGCTTTAGCTCCCGGCCAAGGGGACCGCCCGATGTGACCTGGAGAACCTTCGATATGGTTATCGTCTTGCCTGGAGATTTCTTTAGGTTTTTTTGGAAAAACCTTGACTCTGGACGAGACAGCGAAGGCGTATGTCTTCACTCCCTCTTGTTATCGGGCGGAAGGCGAGAAACTTGATGGCTCCGCAAACGCCAACGGCCAGATTTCTCTGGCCGTTGGTTTCGGTACGGGGGCTGGGTCAATCCGGCAGCCAGACAGAACCCCAGCGTTCCAGGCGTGCGCCGGTCAGCATCCAGTCACGCTGCACGGCCTCGCGCAGCGCCTCACCGGCTTTATGACTGGCCTCCCGGTCGGCGAGGTGCATGCGAATGGCGTCCATCCAGTCGCGATAGCGATTTTTCACCCGGGTCACCGGCAAGTCGCCCCGATAGCAGACCAGGTCCGAGCAGACCACAGCGAAGCCACAGGCTCCATATTCCAGAAGTCGCAGGTTGCTCTTGCACTCGTTGAACAGGTTTTCTTCCAGCGGGGCCAGCGCCAGATCCAGATCCAGGCTCGCCAGCTTGGCCGCGTAGCGGTCGATAGGCACGCCGCCGTGGAACTCGTTGATATAGGGGCGGAGCTCGTCGGGGCACATACCGAAGAAGACCCAGTCCACCTCATGCGCGAGATCCTTCACCACGTCTCTGATCAGCTCCAGGTCACCATCGTGACTGACGCCACCACCCCAGCCTACGCGCGGCTTGCGGGTGTCGCGGCGCTGCCCCTTGACGCTTTGCCACCAATCCAACGGCAGCAGGTTTTCGGCGACACGAATATCGGGATGCAGATCCTTGAACGCCTCGGCCAGCGGAGCCGTCGAGACGACGAAGCGGTCGCACAGGGCGACACCGCGCCGAAGCTGCTTGGCGACATCCTTCGGCATATGGGCCCGGTGGCGATTCTTGATCGGCAGATCGACAATATAGTCGTCAAGTTCGTAGATCCTGAACGCCTGGGAATAGCGCTTTGCCTCCCGGATCGATTCGATCTGCAAGGACATGATCTGGCGCTGGAAGACGATGCTGGTCGGTGCCAGCCGCTCCTTTTCCACCGGAGTCAGGAGCCGTTCGCTGAGTCCGCCTTCCAGCAATCCCGCGCCTTGCATCGCTTCGAATGGCTTGCGTATCCGGTAGTGCCCGCACCCATAGGGATCGGCAGGATGGCACAGCGCATAGGGTAGTTGGCGAACGGCGAAGGGATGCCACCCGGTCTCGCTGCGGTGATCCAGGGCAAAGCCGCTACCGTCCAGGCTCAGGTTGGAGTTGTAGGCCGGATCACGCGCGATGCGCGGCAGCCAGCGCTGATACATGACCGCCTGCTCGCCCTGGAACCGTTTGATCTTGGCTTCCATGGCCGTGGTATCGACCAGATTCTGGCTCACGTTCGCTTCGTGCATCACCACGGCGTAGGGCGTCCAGACGTTCAGGTAGCCGGCCGCTGTGAGCTTCAGGCAGAAGTCCACATCGTTGAACGAAACCTTCAGGTCCTGCTCGTCCATTCCCCCTACTTCAAGATAGGTGGCTTTCCGTATCATCAGACAGGCAGCCGTCACTACGCTGTAGTTCTGGTCGACCTGCAGGCGGTGCATGTAGCCGGGCGCCTGGCCGGACTCGCCGATGAAGGGATGGTCCGCCACGCCACGCAGGCCCAGGACCACGCCACCGTGCTGGATGCGGCCATCGGGATAATAGAGCTTGGCGCCCACGGCACCCACCTCGGGTCGCTGGGCGTGATTGAGCAAGGCGCTGAGCCAGCCCCCGTCGAAGATCGCGGTATCGTTGTTCAGCAGAACGACATAGTCGCCCAGTGCCTGGGTAATCGCGAAGTTATTGATAGCCGAGTAGTTGAACGGATAGGGATAGCGCAAGATGCGTACCTTGGAGCTACCCATCTCTTCCATGCCAGCCAACCACTGGCGGGCATCCGCCTCTTGGCTGTCGTTATCCACCACGAGGATCTCGTAGTTCTGGTACTGGGTACGCTCGAGCAGCGACTCCACACAGCGCCGCAGCATGGGGAGTTGGTTTTTCGTCGGGATGACTATGGAAACGAGCGGGGAGCTCTCTCTCAGATAGGCTATACGGTTGATCAACGGCATGGCACCCACCATGAATTGGTGGGACACGCCTAGTCGATCCAGATGGGCGCCCACTACCTGGCGCGATAGTTCTGGTATCCGATCGTTCGACAACCAGCGACCCAGATGAAGACGAGCGTGCAGCAGAACGTCGGCGATATGCCCGACGCTGTCCAGCCCACATTGCTCTACCAAGCGGAACATGACGTCCACTCCGGCCAGTGCGCCGTGTACCTCGGTAAAACCTCCTATCTCGATCAAGGCTTGACGCTGCATGAAGAACACGGGCCCGACATAGGGGTAGCTACGCAGAAGGTCGAGATTGAATCCCGGCTTGAACACGGGCTCGCGATAGAGATCGCCGCTGATCTCGTCCTCGTCGGTGTAATAGCAGAGCGCCTGAGGATGGCTATCGATCCGATCGCCCACGGCTAACAACGCGTGGCGATCAAGGTGGTCACCGCTACGTACGACGAAGAACCAGTCCACTTCGATTTGCGGCAGCAGGTCGTTGAGCTGCGCTGCCCATCCGGCACCGAGCGATTGCCAGACCAGGTTGTCTGCCGCGGCTATGCCGCTGGGTTCAGCATCCGATAGCACCAGGATCGCGGCGCAGTCATAGAGCTGCGCGGCAAGACTATCCAGCGTCTGCTGAACATAGGCCGGGTCGCCGACCTCGTCGACTATCACCGCCAGCAAGCTCGGCTGGAACGCCCAGCGCTGGATGCGCGCCGGAACACGCTCGTACTCGACGTCTGCAAGTACCCGCGTCTTCAACCAATTGCGATAATCCTGGCCTTGGCGGTCACCGCCGCTCGCACAGGCAAGAGGATAGAAAAAGCGCTCTAGGGCATGCGCCAGGGTACCTTCTGTCTGACCGGCCTCCGCCTCGAAATCCGCCGCCACCAGGCCCAGATCCAGGACGCGTTGAAGTACATCAAGGTGGGCGAAGAACATGGTACCGGCGAAGAACTCGCCATTGAGGATCTGGTCTTCGGCCAATCCCGCCCGTTGGGCAAGCCGCTGGAGGTTGGGCAGATTGTTACCCTTGAGGAACTGCGAAACTGGCAGAAGACCGTTTTCCGGCCCTACCATCAGGACGCCCTGCCCGCTTTCCAGCTGAGCGACACTCTTCTCGAAACGGGCAGGCGCCAGCAAATCGTCAAACAGTGCATCCGCCCACTCGGCACCCAACTCCAGATGCAACGACTTCTTGGTGTGCAGCTTCAACACGACCGGCAGTCCATCCTTCCGTACCAGATGCAGGATGCGCAGGAAAGGCAAGACGTCGCGGCCACGATTCTCGGTGCGTAGCAGGCTGTGCCGATAGCCGCTCTGGGCCAGCAGGAGTAGCACCGCCTCCGCCGCCTCTGGCGGGCATGTCACATAAAGATGCAAGGGCTGCTGGAGTCGGACGAGCCGGTCGAGAATGCTCGCCAAGACGTCCGGATAGAACGCGTGAATCACTATCGCGACCGGGTCGCGCTCGCCGTCTTTGACGGGCCTATTGAGTACCAGTACATCGTCCAGGTCGATGGATAGCCGCCCAGTCGTCACCTCGGCCGGCAAGCCGGTGCCCTTTTCGATGGCCTGCGGTGCTTCCTGCTGCAATTCGGCGATAGCCTGCTGCCATTCTAGCCACCGTTGGCGCTCCTCGGCGGAGCCCAGAAGGGTCATGCATTTCACCAGGGCCGCATGGAAAGGCAAGGCGGCCACGGCTTTACGGATATCGCCCTGGTGCTGCTCCACGGTGGCTTGCGCGAATCCGTCGTGCTGAACGACATCTAGCAGAGGAGCCAACAACGCCTGCATTTCAGCGCGCTGCTGCAGTTGCAGCTTGCCAGCCGGCAAACCCTGCACCATGAAATCCAGGCGTGCCAGAAACGCGAAGAATTCAGGCCGGTAAAAGGGCATCTCCGGCACTTGGCGGGGCTCGAACAGCCATTGCGGCTCGGCCATGGGCGCCACCCACTGCGACCGAAACAGACGTTCGGCAGTGAGGGAGCGCTCCTGCTGCAGGCAATCGGCAAGTCGGTGGAAGGCGCCCAACAGGATATCGCGCGCCTGACCCGGCGACGTGCCAGCTCCTTCCAGTGCCACCAGCAACTGGCCGAAGAGGTCGGCGAACTGCCGCTTGCGTTGAAGTCCCGCAGGCGTACTGTCCTGCAGTGCCAGCCGGACATCGGTGTTGTGGTCCGAAACCGGGTAGTTGAGTTCGCGAATCACATAAGGCTGCGGCAGGATCCTTACTTTGCCTCGCGCCAGCAGATAGAACGCGTGGCCGATCTCCTGGTACTCGAGCGTGGTGTCTTGCGGAACCAACCGGTACCAGTCTTGAACGACCTGAGTGCGGACCACCGAATAGAACGGCGGAATGTACTCACCGAAGCCCGTGTGCAATCGCTGTGCAATCCGTGACGCAGAGTGGTCCTCGCAAACCTTCTTATCGCGCCGCAGATAGACGGTACAAGCTGCTTCGGCAAGATACATCAGGCAATAGCCGTGGCACGTCGAATAGTCCGGATGAGCGGTCAGAAACTCCACGCTCGCCTGCAATGCATCACCCAGGATGAAATCATCGTCTGGCACGAAGGCCATCAGTGGCGTCTGGATATGCGGAACGCCAGCCTTGAGCTTGTCTAGGAAGGTGAACGTATCACCTGGAAAATGCCGGTATTCAGCCCGTGAGAAACTCTCTACCAAGGCTTGCTGAGGAACGGCGGAAGAGTCCAGTACCAACAAGCGACAGGGAAATCGCGCGTAGTACCGCAAAGCACGTTCCAGAAAGGCGGGACGGTTGTGGGTGAGCAAGACCAGTGTCAGGAGATCGTTCATGGTGGACACTCTGGCAAATAGAGGAAGAAAGCGCGAAACCTGACGCGCAATCAGAGGCGAAAGAAATCGCCGAGGATGTCGTGCTTCGGCTCACGACAGAGTAGGTCACCAGCCTCGGCTTGGAAGACGCAGCTGTGCCCGGGTAAATCCCGGTTGATCACGCTCACCCCCTGACCGATGTAACTGCGCGGCCCGACGTTGCAACGACCGATGACAGCGCTGTTAGGATAGAGGACGACACCTTCTCCCAGCTCGGGATAGATGCCGTGGTTTCGGCCTACGGTGGTGTTCTGATAGAGCACGAGGAAGTTTCCATAGCGAGCCTTGGAAAGCACGATCCCCACCGAATGACCAATGAAGAATACGGGTGGCAGCTCGATCTCGTAGAAGAGATCGATACCGTTTAGTGCCTTGTTGAGCAGGAACAGCTTGGTACAGACGCGCGCATCCGGGTCGACTTGCCAAAGGCTGTTGGCGAGGAAGTACAGAAACGTCGCATATTGACTGGAGTGTAGGTAATCAAAGCGATCCGAGTGCCAGGCCTTGACGTGAGCTATGCAATGCTGCAGCCGGTGCAGGGCCTTATCCAAGGCTATGTCCAGATTCGGGCCCGGCGCCTGCCCGTCAGGAAAGAAGTGCTCCAGCTGGCGCGTCACGTAATCACGTAGCCCTACTCGATCCATACCTTGCAGCTGCATAGCCTTCCTTCGCACGGCGGACGTGCAAGATTCAGTGGGTCAGGAGCCTTGAGCGCCACCACGACATCGCGTCGTCCAAGCCATCCTCCAGAGAAAATGACGGTCGCCAGCCCAACGCGTGCAGACGTCGCGAGTCGGAGACCAGAAAGGCCGGATCGTTCTCCGACGCTTTTCTGGCGCCCAGTCGTACGAGACCTTCCGCCTGCAGGGACCGAGCCAAATATTCAATCACGGTCTTGAGCTGTACCGGCTCCCCGCTTCCCACGTTGAATACGCCAGTTGCCTGCTGCTCACTCAGATGGACGAATGCCGCGGCAACGTCTTCCACGTGCAGGAAATCACGCCACTGCTCACCCGAAGAACACAGGGCGGCTTCCCCCCTGAGCAGGGCCCGGATGACCGAGGGCACCAGGCGCGTCTCCGCTTCCCAAGGCCCGAACAAGTGAAAGATGCGCGCCCAGGCAACGCTCAGCCCATGCATTTCACCGAACAGCACCGCCCATTCCTGAACCAGTCTTTTACTGCGTCCATAGGGCGTAGCCGGCGTTAGCGGCGTGACATCCTCGCGACAAAGACCCTGGCGCCAGTCGTACTCGGCACACGTTCCTGCCAGTACCGCATGGCGTCCGCCTTGGGCATGAAAGGCGCTCACCAATTGTTGAGTGGCTACTATCCACTTGAGATTGTCCGGTGTCGTCCAGTAGTTGCTCGGCGCAACGCACCAGGCCAGATGGATCAGTTGATCGGCGCCCACTCGACGGCAGAGCGACTGAATACCAGCCTCCCCTCCAAGCAGATCGATCCGATGCCAGTTCAATCCTGGTCGCGTTGTGCAAGACTCCAGCGTTCGCGTCGTGGTGGCATGGACCTGATGTCCTTGCGCGAGGAGCTGCCTGACCAAGGGGCTACCAATGAAACCACTGGCTCCTGTCAGCAGCAGAACACTCATCGGATGGTCAGCTCTGGAACAACCGTCACGAAGCGTCCGCCCCATGTTTGGATGGACGCCCATTCGGTTGAAATTTCATCGACCAGATTCCAGGGCAACACCACCACATAATCCGGACGCTCCTCGAGTAGCCGAGCGGGCGACACCACAGGAATACGACTACCCGGCAAGTAACGCCCCTGCTTGTGCGGACTGGCATCAGCCACCCAGGCCAAGAGGTCCTGACGAACACCGGCATAGTTCAGCAGGGTGTTGCCCTTGGCCGCGGCACCGTAGCCAACGACTCGCTTGCCAGCGGCCTTGGCCTCGAGCAAAAAGCGCAAAAAGTCGTGTTTGATCCGCTCCGCAGCAGGTGCCAGCGTGGCATACCGAGCTGCGCTATCGAGCCCAGCGAGTTGCTCTTCCTGCAGCAGTCGCGCCACCGCTGCGCTCACCTGCTGGCGACCGTCGTTCCGATGCTGGAGGTAGAGACGCAACGAGCCACCATGAGTGGCCAACTGTTCGACGTCAAACACCTCCAGGCCTTGCTTCCACGCCAGGCGCTCGACCACGCTCAGGGAAAGATAGGAGTAGTGCTCGTGGTACAGCGTGTCGAACTGGTGGGCCTCGAGCAGCCGGAGGAGATGCGGAAACTCGAAAGTGATTACTCCCGTTGGGGCCAGCAGCAGGGAGAACCCAGCGAGAAAGTCGTTGATGTCTGGGACGTGCGCCAAGACGTTGTTGGCGATGATCAAGTCGGCACGACCCAATTCTGCGCTCAGTTCACTGGCGCTACCAGCGTCAAAGAACACTTCGCGTATCTCCAGGCCCTTGGCGCGAGCGGCTCGGGCAGTACTCGCCGTGGGCTCCACGCCCCAGCAGGGAACACCCGCGGCGGCGAAATATTGCAGCAGATAACCATCGTTGGCGGCTATCTCGACCACCCGATGGCGGTCATCCAGGCTAAAGCGCTCGATGACGCCCTCTACATAGCGTCGCGCATGAGCCAACCAGGACGACGAGTAGGAGCTGAAATAGACATAATCCGCATCGAAGAGCGTCTCAGCGCTGCGATAATCCACGGTCTGCACGAGCCAGCACTGCTCGCAGACCATCACTTTCAACGGTACCCAATTCTCGACCTGGTTCAGGGCTGATTCGATGAGGAAGGCGTTGGACGGCGGTGCCGTTCCCAAGTCGATCAGCGGTAGCCTTAGGGGTGACTGGCAGGCACGACACTTCATACAACTATTCCTCGAAAAGCGTCCGTTAGCGGCGGATGTGCCGCATCCCGAGATGACAGGTTGACGACTGGCAACGGCCACGAGATCCCCAGCCGCGAATCGCCGGGTGCAAGACCGGACTCCTGATCGGGTACGTAGTCGGCACTGTGCAGGTAGAGCAACTCGACGTCGTCGCTGAGCGCCTGAAAGCCATGCGCGAAGCCGGGTGGTAGCCACAGGCTGCGACCATCTCCCGCCTGCAGGCGCTCGGCGTGCCATTTCAGAAATGTAGGCGAATCCTGGCGAACATCCACCGCGACATCCCAAACGCTGCCCCGTAGACAGGTAATTAACTTATCTTCGCTGAAGGGCGGGAGTTGATAATGCAACCCGCGAACGCTGCCACAACGTGACGTCTGCGACAGATTGATCTGCCGTACGGTGAATGGGGCTGTCGCCTGATTCAGCCAGGTGAGGCAGTAGAGACGTGAGAAGCGCCCCCGCGCGTCCTGATGCGTCCGGTGCGTTAACAACCGCAGGCCAGGGAGCGGAAGATCGCGCAGGGCCATGTCCGTCATGACGCGCCCAAGTAGCTATCGATCTGGGCTTGAGTGGTCTGCCGCGGATCCAGTCCGGCGTGCCACGCTCGATGCCAAGCGAGGGTTTGAGATAGGCACGTCTCCAGCGACCAACGGGGCCGCCAACCCAGGTACTCACGCGCGCGACTGCTATCAAGCTTGAGCAACCCGGCTTCGTGCAATTCGGCCGGATCGACTCGCACGCCGGGCGCTTGGGGCCAGTCGCGGGCGAGCAACTGGACCAGCCGCTCGACAGTACAGGTAGCGTCTTCGGCGGGGCCGAAATTCCAGGCGCCGCGGGCACGCTCGGCGGTGGTGGTCAAACGTTCGGCCAGCAGGAGATAACCCGACAATGGTTCCAGGACGTGTTGCCAGGGACGGACAGCCGCCGGGTAACGCAGGGTGACCGAACCCCCTTTGCTCCAGGCGGCAAGCACGTCGGGAATCAGTCGATTGGTTGCGAAGTCACCACCACCCAGTACGTTACCAGCACGCGCGGTGGCGATCGCCACACCATGCTCAGCGTAACGCTCCGGAGCGAAGAACGACGCCGCATAGGACTCCGCCAAGAGTTCGCAACAAGCCTTGCTGGCGCTATAGGGATCATGTCCACCCAGCGCCTCGTTCTCACGGTAAGGCCATTGCCACTCGCGGTTTGCATAGATCTTGTCAGTAGTCACTACCACGCAGGCCCTGACACCGCCAACGGATCTGATCGCTTCCAGCACATGGAGCGTACCCATGACGTTACTGCCATAGGTACTTACCGGGTCATTGTAGCTCTCGCGGACCAACGCCTGGGCAGCGAGATGGAGAACGATCTCCGGACGCACCTCTCCCATGACCCGGCGCACTGTGGAGAGATCACGGATATCGCCTTCATGATGATCAACGATGGAGCGCGCGCCAGTCAGTTCGAACAGGCTGGGCGACGTGGCTGGCAACGCCAATCCGGCCACCTTCGCGCCGAGCCGGTGCAACAGCCAGAGCAACCAGGTTCCTTTGAACCCCGTATGCCCGGTGACCAGCACACGTTTGCCTACCCAGAAGGCCGGGTTCATTGCCAGACCCGCCAAGGCGCTACGCCCTCCTGCCAGAGCTGCTCGAGATAGTTCTTGTCCCTTAGCGTATCCATCGGATGCCAGAAACCCTGGTGTTGGAAGGCGTGGAGTTGCTGCTCGGCTGCCAGGCGAGACAAGGGAGTGTCCTCCCAAATCGTATCGTCACCCTCGATGAAGTCGAGCACAGCTGGGCAAAGGACGAAGAAGCCACCATTGACCCAGCCGCCGTCTCCGCGAGGCTTCTCGATAAACCCCCGCACCGTATCACCAACACAGTCCAGCGATCCGTAACGACCCAGGGGCTGCACGGCCGTCACGGTAGCTAGGCGACCATGACTGTGGTGGAAATCGATCAGTTGAGTGATATTCAGATCCGACACGCCATCGCCGTAGGTAAGGCAAAAGGCTGAATCGTCCTGCAGATAACGGCGGACTCGCTTTAGCCGACCACCGGTCATGGACGCCTCTCCGGTATCGACCAGCGTTACCCGCCAAGGCTCACTGTAGTTCTGATGCACCTCCATGCGGTTTTCGCGCATGTCGAAGGTTACGTCGGAAGTATGCAGGAAGTAGTTGGCGAAGAAGTCCTTGATGACATAGCCCCGGTAGCCCAGACAAATGATGAAGTCGTTCACGCCGTGAAAGGCGTATTGCTTCATGATATGCCAGAGGATCGGCTTGCCTCCGATCTCGATCATTGGCTTGGGCCGCAGATGGGATTCTTCACTGATTCGCGTACCAAGGCCTCCGGCCAAGATAACTGCCTTCATATGTCATCCTCCATGATCGGCGTTCCATCATCGAGCCGATCTTAAATACCGAAGTTGAACGCCACCGAAATGCGTGGCCGTTGGCCAGTGAACCGGCGTACCGCGTGCATCAGCCACGAGGGGAACATCACGAAGGTGCCGCTGGATGGGCTGATGGTGGTCGAGTAGCCCGCGCTCAGGCAGCCTTCGATGCGCATGCGCAATTCGGGATTGTAGACCGAAGGCATCAGGCCACGCGGATCGACGAATTCCAGCTCGCCGGCACAGTCGGCGGACTGGGCGCCGCCGTCGTCCACCCAATAGACGCCCGACCAGAAGGCTCCGGGATGTCCATGCAGGGCATTGCCCTGCCCCGCTTCGTTGACGTTGGCCCAGGCGTTGTACCGCCATTGGAAGGACGGCTCGATGAGGCCGTGCTCCGCGGAGTGGACGGCGGTGAGCTGGGTCGCGAAGGCCTGGGCGAAGGCCGCGAGTTCCGCTCCGGGTGCGCCGGACCAGCTGTCGAAATCATGGCTCGATTGCCAGCCCCCCTCGTTGCTGTGTCGAGTCCCGGCGTCCTGCGCGCGACGCGCCAGGATCACAGCCCTGAGTTCGGCATTGAGCCGCTCGGCGTCGGGATGGACGAGTTGTGCCAAGGGCGTGACGAAGAGCTTCTTGATCTCTATGTTGGCCGTGTCGAATGGCTGGCTCATAACGGCTGGCTTCCCCTTCAGATCTTGTCGAACAAGCTTAGCTGGGAAACCTTGGCGAAGGCGGCCTGGGCAGCCTGCAACATGGTCTGCTGCAAGGTGAGCTTCGACGTAGCCTCGGACATGTCGGTGTCGCGAATGGACGACTGGGTGGTGGCGTTGGACAGCGACAGGCTCTGGCTCTCGGTGGTCAGGGTGTCGATAGTCTGCTGCCGCGCGCCCAGCGACGAGGTGACCTTGTAGACCTGGTTCATGCCGTTGTCGAGGTTGGTGATGGCCGAGGCCACGGCGTTGCGGATATTCAGTTCGGCCTGCGGATCGTTAGTGGTGGGCGTATCCAGGGCGGTCCGCAGGTTCTTGATGGTGTCGAGGATGTTCTGCGTCTGGTTGCTGCTGCCGGCCACGGTGAACTGGTCACCGCTGGCCGCCGCCGAATTGATGCTGAACTGCGCGCCATTGATGGTGATGGACGCCGGATAGGTACCGCCCAGGGTACCCGTGGACAACGGGGTGCTACTGGTGGTGGTCGGCAGCGCATACACCGAATAGTCGGTCGCCGAGCTGAATTTCAACAGCACGCCGTTGTTGGGGAAAGTAGTGCTGTAGGTGGTGGCGTTGGTAACGCTGCCACCGCTGAGCTGGGCGGTCGATGTGTTGGACGCGGTCCGGGTGATGTCGAAGGTCTCCGGCTTGACCCCGAAACTGAAGCTGTACCCCGCTACCAGCGAACTGGTGGCGGTACTGTCGTCAGTGGACTTCAGGGACACGTCCAGGGCCAGCTGCGCGCCACGGAAATTGACGGTTACCGCATCGCCCGTGGTCGTCTGGTAGGAGCCGTTGCCACTGACCTCGCTGGTCACGTCGGTGTTGTTGGCATCAGATATCTTAAACTGGGTGCTGCTGAGGACTTGCAGCTTGTAGGGCGCGCCGCTACGGAAGCTGCTGTTGAAGCTGTTGTCGTCGGTCACCGTGCCCTGGGACAGGAAGACGCGCTGGGTCCCGTCGGCATTGGGGTTGGTGGTCAGGCTCGAGGTGGTCAGGTCGGCGTTCTGGGCGCTCTGGAACGTGCTCCAGCCGTTGTCGCTGATGGCCAAGTTGAGGGTGTCGGAAACCTGTACCGACAGAGAGCTCTGGTCACCCTTGTAGCTGTAGCTGCCATCGGGACTCTTGACGAATGGCTGCACCGTGCCATTGCTGCCGGCGAAGAGGTAGTTGCCGTTGGCATCCTTGCTGTTCATCAGCGAGAACAGCTGATCCTGGATGTCGCCCAACTGGTCGCTGATGGCGCTCCGGTTGGCGTCGGTGTAGGACCCGTTGCCGGCCTGCACGGCCAGGGCGCGCGCATTCTGCAGCACGTTGGTGATGGTGGTGAGTACCGACTCTTCATTGGTCAGCGCATTGTTGGCGGTGGTCATGTTGCCGCTGTACTGGGTCAACAGCGTCTTCTGCTGATCCAGCTGCAGCAGACGCGCCGAGCCGACCGGGTCGTCCGCCGGCGTCTGGATGCGCACCCCACTGGAGATCTGCTCCAGGGTCTTGGTCATGTTGGAATAGCCGTCGGAGTAGCCCTGGGTGCTGGACGAGAACATCTGGGGGGTGGAGATACGCATGGCCGACGTCCCTTAGAAGGCTTGAATCAATGTATTGAAGACGGTCTGCGAGATTTCGATGATCTTCGCCGAGGCACTGTAGTACTGCTG
This sequence comes from Pseudomonas sp. BAV 4579, assembly GCF_009765395.1. Classification (NCBI taxonomy): domain Bacteria; kingdom Pseudomonadati; phylum Pseudomonadota; class Gammaproteobacteria; order Pseudomonadales; family Pseudomonadaceae; genus Pseudomonas; species Pseudomonas sp. BAV 4579. The sequence goes on from NZ_WHOV01000028.1 coordinate 36,090, forward strand.
ATACTTGATCAGGTTGGCCGCCTCCTCGTCCAGATTGACGCCCGACAGCGAGGATTGGCTCGCCTGCGCCTGCTTGAGGATCGCCGATGTCGCACTGGCATCCAGGCTGGCCTGGTTGGTCTTGGCGCCGACCGTTTCCACTAGGCTACTGTAGGTGTTGTTCATGCTCGCGTTGCCAACGGTGGCCGACGTCTGCAGGTTCAGCAAGCCCAGGGCGTTGGTGTTGTCGGTACTGCCGGCGGCGCCGAAGGAGACGCTGAAGGTATCCCCGCTGGAGGGCTTGCCCGCAAGCGTCAACTGGAAGGTGAAGGCACTCGGTACCGTGGAGCCGTTGGCGGCGATGTTGACGTTCACCGTATTACTCTGGCCGGCGACGATGGAGCCGGTTCCCAGGCTGTTGCCGCCCGCGTCGTAGATGGTGTAGCTCTGGCTACCATCACTGGCCGCGGCCCCGAACTGGAGTTTTACCGGCATAGCGTTCTGGACGCTAGTCGCCAGACTGCTGGCCGAGGCGCTGTCGTAGATGCTGCGCTGGGTGACCAGGGTCGGCGCGCTCACGGTACCGGTGCCGATGTTGGCGGCACTGCTCGCGGCTTTCAGCGGTGAGGCGAACGCCAGGCTTTGGGCATCGGTCATGGTGACCGCGGCCTGACTGGCTGCCAGGCGCGTGGGCTGCACGGTGAAGGTGTCACCCGCCGTCACACTGCCCGTCCTTAGCCCTAGCTGCAGGCCGTCGATCTCGTCCGCCGGCGAGGCGGTGAGACTGTGGCTACCCAGGTCCTGGCCATCGGACAGGCGGGTAACGCTGTACTGGGTAGCGCTGGTGAAAACCACGCGGTAGTCGCTGACGGTCAGGTCGCTGCTGTCGGCGATGGTGACATTGAGGTTGGCATTGACATCGCTGTTGGTGGAGCGCCCGATGCTGCGCGAGGCGATAGCCGTGGCGCTGTTGATGTCGTTGAATACCTTGGTGCCGAAATTGCCCTTCAGGTCCAGCCCCTGGGCCTGCTGCTTGTTGATCGAATCCGAGGCGACAAGGGCCAGACGACCCAGGCTGTTCAGCGAGGGATTCACCACCTCGTCGCGATAACGCACCAGGCCGGTCATGGAGCCGCCGGATATTGATTGAGTGACATCCACGGCGATTCCACTGGGCATCGTCAGTGTCAGAGCGGATTGCGAGGGATCCAGGGTACTGGCCTGGGCGCTTAGCGAACTCACCGAGCCCCCTACCACCAGTGGTTGGCCGGAGCCGATGTAGACGTTGTAGTTGCCATCCTGATTGACCACGCTTACCCCGACCAGCTTGGACATGTCGTTGATGGCCTGGTCTCGTGCATCCAGCAGCGAGTTGGGGGTAGTGCCGCCAGCAGAGGCCACGGTGATGGCCTGGTTGTACTGAGCGATCTTGTTCGCCAGGGTATTGACCTGCGTCGCCGACGCGCTCAGTTGGGTGTTGATATAGGTGCTCTGGTCGGAGAGCTGGCTGGAGAGCGAATTAAATCTCTGGCTTAGCGTAGAGCTGCTGGTCAGCACCAGGGAACGCGAGGCGCTGTCGGTGGGCGTCGCCGACGCCGTCTGCAGCGCCGAAAAGAACTTGCTCAGGGCGGTGCTGACTCCAGTGGTGCTATCGGCCAACAGTGAATCCACCGAGCTGGCAGCAGTGGAAAAGGTCTGGGCTTCGTTGTCCAGTGCGGTGCTGGTCTGCAACTGGGTCGTCAGATACTGGCTATAGGAGCGACGCACGTCCGCCAGGGTCGTGCCGTTACCGATGTAGGCGACGCCAACGTTTTGCGCAGCTGCCGCGTGCTGCTCCGTCGCCTGACGGGAATAGCCGGCGGTATCGACATTGGTGATGTTGTTGCCGGTCGTGCTGAGCGCCGACTGGCTGGCCTGGATACCCGAGAGACCGATGGAAATGAGACTGGCCATGGATTGTCCTTAGGTACGCTTTACCGAGGTATCGACCGCAGCGATGTTTTCGTAGGTGCTCTTCATCTGGCGGGCGATCTGGGTGACTTTACGGGCGTACTGCGGATCGCTTGCATAGCCGGCCCGTTGCAGCTCGTGCATGAACTGGCTGGAATCGCCACCCTTAGCCAAGGCCTTGCCATAACGATCGTTGCTCTGCAGGAAACTCACGTAGTCGTCGAAGCTCTGCTTAAAGGAATCGTAGGAGCGAAAATCCGCGGCTTCCTTACTCGCCTTGCCATTGCGGTATTCGGTGGTCAGGGTGGTGGCGACGTCACCGCTCCAGCTCGAATGGGCCTTGATGCCGAACAGGTTGTTGCTGGTGCTGCCGTCGCGCTCGCGGATGATGGACTTGCCCCAGCCGGTTTCAAGCGCGGCTTGAGCCACCAGGTAATGGGCATCCACGCCAATCTTCTTTGCTGCCTCTTGCGCCATGGGCAGCATGGTGTCGACGAACTCCTGACGCGTCCGGAACACCGACTTACCTGTAGTCTGCCCTAGCGGTGCGACACTGCCACCATTCAGCCGGGCGCTGCCGCTCACGCTGGCCGTAGCCGGGGTGCCCAACTGCTGCACGGCCTTCCAGTTGGTGGCATTGGCGGCTGTCGCGCTGTTGCCACTGGCGGTATTGGCCGCTGCTGCCAGTAGGGCTTCCTGGCTCTGGGCCGCGCTGGCCTTGCTGGGCATGGCCAAACGCCGGGAATTCAGTAGCGCCGACACGTCCTTGCGCTCGCTGGCACTGGCACTGGCACCGCCGTTCGAGCCGGCAACCGCCACTGCCTGAGAGGCCTTGCCATCCCAGAGGGCACGACGCATGTCCATCGCCACGCTGGCACCTGCGTTAGCGGTGCTGGCGGTCGCCGGAACGGCGCTCTTGTTGGTCGCGACCTCGGTCGAAGAAGTCTTGCCGGCATCCTTGAGCATGCTCCGGGTCATCATGTCCGCCAGACCGATGCCACCGCCGTTCTTGGCGAGGTTGACCGAAAGCTGCTGGTCGTACATATCCTGGAACTGTTTGGTGGTCTGGCTGTTGAACGGGCTATCCTGAGCGACCACCTCATTGGCCGAACGCATCGACTTGAGCATCTGATTGAGGAATACCGACTCGAACTCCTGGGCGACCTTACGAACGTTGCTTTCGCTGTCGCGATTGGCCCCGTTCTTGAGATTGTTCAAGCGGTTCAGGTCGGTATAGGCACCGGAATCCACTGAATCGAAAGTCCCGCCCAGGCGTGCAGTCATCGCCATTACTCCATCAGATTACGATCAGGTCGGCTTGCAGCGCGCCGGCCTGTTTCAACGCTTCGAGAATGGCCACCAGGTCACTAGGCGCAGCGCCCACCTGATTCACCGCTCTCACGATCTCGTCCAGGGTGGTTCCCGGACCGAACTTGAACATCGGTTTGGCCTCCTGCTTGGCCTTAACGGTTGACTGGGGCGTCACCACCGTCTGCCCACCCGACAGGGGATTGGGCTGGCTGACCTGAGGGTCTTCGCTGATGGTCACCGTCAGGCTGCCCTGGGTCACCGCGGCCGGCGACACCTTGACGTTCTGCCCGATGACGATCGTCCCGGTGCGGGAGTTGACGATGACCTTCGCCACCTCCTGCCCCGGATCCACCTCCATATTCTCCAGGATCGACAGGTAGTCCACGCGCTGGCCAGGATCGACCGGCGCCGTGACACGAATCGAGCCGGCATCAACAGCAGATGCAACACCCGCGCCAAGTGTCTCGTTGATCTTGTCGACTACGCGCTTGGCGGTGGTGAAGTCACTGCGCTTGAGATCCAGCGTAATGCTGTTGCCCTGGTCGAAGCCGCTAGGCACCGGCCGCTCGACGGTAGCGCCATTGGGAATACGGCCGGCCGACGGAACGTTGACGGTAATCTTCGAGCCATCGCGGCCTTCGGCGTCAAAACCCCCGACCACCAGGTTGCCCTGGGCGATGGCATAGATCTGGCCATCGATCCCCTTGAGCGGTGACAGCAGCAGGCTGCCGCCCCTCAGGCTCTTGGAGTTACCGATGGAGGACACGGTGATATCGATGGTCTGGCCAGGCTTGGCGAAGGCCGGCAGGTCGGCGTGGATCGAGACCGCCGCGACGTTCTTCAGCTGGGCCGAGCTCGTGCCAGCCGGCACCTTGATGCCGAACTGCGCCAGCATGTTGTTGAAGGTCTGGATAGTGAAGGGCGTCTGGGTGGTCTGGTCGCCCGTCCCGGGCAGGCCCACCACCAGGCCGTAGCCGATCAGCTGGTTGGTCCGTACGCCCTGGATATTGGCGATGTCCTTGAGACGTTCGGCCTGGGCGAAGGGCACCGCCAGCAGTAGGGCGAACAAGCCGAACAGGGTCTTGCGCATGGGGGTCATCCTCAGAACGGCATCAGGGCGCTGCCGAAGAACTGGCTCAACCAGCCAGGCTGGCTCGCATCGGCGAAGGAGCCTGTGCCCGAATAGGTGATCCGCGCATCGGCCACGCGGGTGGAGAGCACGGTGTTGTCGGTGGCGATGTCGTCGGCGCGGACCATGCCCTGGATGCGCATTAGCTCGTTGCCGGTATTGAGGGTCAGCCACTTCTCTCCACGGACCACCAGGATGCCGTTGGGCAGTACCTCGGCGATGGTCACGGTCAGGGAGCCGGTCAGGCTGTTGCCCTGGGCGGCGGTGGACTTACCGGTATTGGAGCGGTTGCCGGAGAAACCAGCGTCCAGGCTCAGGTCGCCGTCGGCCAGCGGATTGGGGATCGACGGCTTGGCGCCGAACAGGGAAGTCAGGCCGAGAGTCGACTTGCTGTTCTTGGCGATGTCGGAACTGGCGTTCTTGCTGGCCTGGGTCTTCTCCTGCAGGGTGATGGTGATGATGTCACCGATGCGGAAGGCCTTGCGATCGGTGTAGAGATTCTGCTCGAAGCCCGACTGGAAGATGGCACCGTTGTTCTGCGCCGCGGGCACCGGGGTGCGTGGCAACACGGGGGAATAGTAGGGATCGTCCGGCTTGGCGGCCGGGGCTACGCATCCTGCGAGAACGAGCGCTCCGAACAGCGGAGCGACGGCAAAGAGACGATTCATGGAGCGCTACCTCGCAGGGGTGGCTATTACAGGTTCTGGGTGACGAAGCCGAGCATCTGGTCGGCGGTGGAGATGACCTTGGAATTCATCTCGTAGGCGCGCTGGGTGGTGATCATGTTCACCATCTCCTCGACGGTGCTCACGTTGGAGGTTTCCAGGGTGTTCTGCTGGATGGTGCCCAGGCCGTTGTTGCCCGGCGTACCGACCTGGGGCGCGCCGCTGCTGGTGGTCTCGGCGAACAGGTTGTTGCCCATCGCCTGCAGGCCGCCCGGGTTGACGAACTGGGCGGTCTGGATGGTGCCAATAGTGGTAACGGTCGAGGAGCCGGCCTGGGTTACGGAGACGGTGCCGTCCTGGCCGACGGTGAAGGTCTGGGTATCGGCCGGCACGGTGATGGCGGGCTCCACCGGAAAGCCATTGGCCGTGACGATCTGGCCGTCGGCATTGAGGTGGAAGGTACCGTCGCGGGTGTAGTTGACGGTGCCATCGGGCATCTGGACCTGGAAGAAACCATGGCCGTTGATGGCCATGTCCAGCGGCTGCTCGGTCGTTTGCAGGGTGCCCTGGGTAAAGGTTTTCTGGGTACCGACGATACGCACACCGGTACCCAGCTGCAGACCCGAAGGCAGCTCGCTGTCCTGGGTGGACTGCGCACCGGGCTGGCGACGGATCTGATAGAGCAGATCCTGGAATTCGGCGCGGTCGCGCTTGAAGCCGGTCGTCGAGACGTTGGCCAGGTTGTTGGAGATGGTCGTCAGGTTGGTGTCCTGAGCGGCCAGGCCAGTCTTGGCAACATAGAGGGCGGAAATCATCGTTTTTCTCCTTCGGCGCCGGGAATCAGGCGTCAACAGCGTTCAATCAGCTGAATTGCAAAACCTTTGCCATGGACGCGTCGTTGTCCTCGGCGGATTTCATCATCTTGATCTGCAGTTCGAATTGCTTCGAAAGCGAGAGGATCGAGGTCATCTCCTCCACCGCACTGACGTTGCTCGACTCGGTGAAGCCGGACACCACCTGGACACTGGCATCCGCCGCCGCAGGCTTGCCGTCCTTGGTACGGATGGTCCCGTCCAGGCCCTTCTCGATAGTCTTCGGGTCCGGATTGACCAGCTTGATGCGATCGATGACCGCCAGGGCATTGGTGTTTTCCCCGGCGCCGCGAACGGTGATGGAGCCGTCCTGGCCGATCTCGATCTGCTGGTTGGGCGGCACGGCGATCGGCCCGCCATTGCCGAGGACCGGCAAATCATTGCCGGTGCGCAGCATGCCCAGGGCGTCCACCTTGAGGCTGCCGGTCCGGACGTAGGCTTCCTTGCCGTCGGCGCCCTGCACCGCGATCCAGCCGTCGCCCTGGATGGCCACGTCGAGATCCCGACCGGTTTCCTGCAGGGTGCCCGGGGTGAAGTCGGTCCCCGGACGCTCGCTCATGGAATAGACGCGCGAGGGGTAGCTCTCGCCGAAGGTCTGCATGGAGCGCGCCTGCTCGAAATCCCGGCGAAAGCCACTGGTGGAGATGTTGGCGAGGTTGTTAGAGTGCGCCTGGATGGCCATGGTGTTCTGGCTGGCGCCGGTCATGGCGAGATATAGCAATCGGTCCATAGGTCCTCGCAGGGCGATCGGTATCGCCACGGGTCTGAAACGGTCCAGACCTCCTAAGCAAGGCGCGCGCCATTTTTTGCATTCCATTGATTTAAAAGAAAAAAGCCCTCACAAAGAGGGCTTTTTCACAGCGACCGTCAAAGAACCGTTAGCGGATCTGGATGATGGTCTGCGACAGCGTGTTTTCCGTCTCGATGGTCTTGGCGTTGGCCTGATAGTTACGCTGCGCCACGATCAGATTGACCAGCTGGGTACTGAGATCGACGTTGGAAGCCTCGAGCGAGCCCGAAGTCAGGGTTCCCAGCGTGCCGGAAGACGGTGTTCCCACCACCGCCTGGCCGGAGGTGGACGACTGGGCGAAGGTGTTGCTGCCCAGCGGGGTCAGGCCCTGGTTGTTGGCGAAACTGGCCAGGATCACCTGGCCGATCACCTTGGACTGGCTGTTGGTGAAGCTCGCGTAGAGCTTGCCTTCGGTATCGATGGACAGGCCCGACAGCTGGCCGGTGGTGTAGCCATCCTGGGATTTGCTGGTCACCGCGAAGGAGGTCGCGGTCTGCGTGGTACTGCTCAGGTCGATGGCGATGCCGGTGGTGGAGGCGGACGCGCCGTTGGCCCCATAGGTCTTGGGCGTGGTGGAGGCGTTGGTCACGGTGGCCGGCACCCAGTTGTTCAGCGCGAACTTGCCGGTGCTGGTGACGGTGAGGCCGGTGCCGCCCGTGGCGCTGAGCTTGCCGGTGCTGTCGAACGTCAGGGTGTTGCTCAGGGGCGTGGTGGACGTCGGGTCGGCCGGGTTGCGCCCGTCGACCAGGCTGTACATGTTCCAGGTATTGATGCCGGTCTTGGCGAAGTAATACGTCAAGGTATGGGCGTTGCCCTGGGAGTCGTAGATGCTGGTGGACGTCGAGTTATTGAAGCTGGTGGCATCGCTGGGGTCGAAGGCGGCCGTGGTGGGAACGGTCGCCGACGAGTTGAGACTCAACACCTCGGTGTCTTTGGTCGTGGCCTTAGGCGCCTGGTTGGTGGTGTCGATCTTCAGGTTGGTGGCGATGCCGCTGATCACGTTGCCGTCGCTGTCCGCCGCGTAGCCGCGCAGGTTGTAGCCGGAGTTATTGACCACGAAGCCATTGGCGTCGGTCTTGAAGGTGCCGTCTCGCGAATAGAGATTGGAGCCGTTGTTGTTCATGACGAAGAAGCCGCCGCCATTGATCGCCATGTCCAGGGCGTTGCCGGTGCTGGTCACGTTGCCCTGGGTGAATTGCTGGGCCACGGCCGCGGTCCGCACGCCGGCGCCGGGCTGGTTGGAACTCGACCCCAGGTACATGGAGCTGGAATAGACATCGGCGAATTCGGCGCGCGAGGACTTGAAGCCTGTGGTGCCCACGTTGGCGATGTTGTTGCCGGTCACGCTGAGATCGGTGGCGGCGGCATTGAGGCCACTGAGGCCGACGTTGAAGCTCATGGTTGTACTCCTGTCCGGCGGGGCCGGCTCACTGGCCTATGGTCTTGACGTTCGCCAAGGCGACGTTGGTGCCGTCGGCGAGATTAAGGGTCATGTCGCTGCCGCTGGTCCCCAGGGTCACGCTGCTCACGGTATTCGGTAGGTAGGTCGTCAGCGCCGTGGAGGTGCCACCGATTGCGGCCGTGGCTTTGAAGGTGTAGGTGCCGGACGCCAGCGTCTGGCCGGAGCTGTCCTTGCCATCCCAGCTGAAGGAGTGGGTGCCGGCGCTGCTGGCTTCCAGGGGAATGGTGTCGACCAGGGAACCGGCGCCGTTATAGACGCCCACCGAGAGATCACTGCCGGACGACGGCAGCACCACGCTGCCGGTCATGCCGGTGGTGGTATCGACCACCGCCGTGCTGCCGGCGGCGATCACCGAGCGACCAACCAGCGAAGAGGCCTGCAGTGCCTGGGAAGAGTTGTAATTGCTGACGATGGAATCCACCGAGGTATTGAGGTTCTGCAAGGACTCGACGCTGCTGAACTGAGCCAGCTGCGCGACGAACTCGGTGTTGTCCTGGGGATTCAACGGGTTCTGGTTGTTGAGCTGGGTGACCAGCAGCTTCAGGAAGTCGTTCTTCCCGAGACTGCTGGTGGTGCTGCCCGAGGTCGTCGCGCCGCTGGACGTCGCCGAGCTGCTCGATACCTTGCTGTTGGACAGCACCGACGATAGCAGCGAGCTGCTACTGGTGGTGGAAGACGTGGTGGTCATGGCAACTCCCTAGCGATCACTGACCCAGGGTCAGTACCTTCTGCATCATCTGTTTGGCGGTATTCATCATTTCCGCGTTGGTCTGGAAGGCCCGACTGGCCGAGATCATGTCGGCCATTTCCTCCACCACGTTCACGTTCGGGTAATAGACGTAGCCGTCCTTGTCCGCCATGGGATGATGGGGTTCGTAGCGCTTCTGCACCTCGCTCTGGTCCTCGACGATGCCCTTCACTTCCACCCCGACCCCGGCCTGGCCCTGCTCATCGAACAGCGAGGAACCGCCCTGGGCCTCGCTGAGCTGGGCAGCGAATACGGGATGGCGAGCCTTGTAGGTCTGGTCGACGCTGGAAGCAACCGACTCGGCGTTGGCCATGTTGCTGGCCACGGTGTTGAGGCGGACGTTCTGGGCGCTCATCGCGCTACCGGCGATGTTGAACAACGAACTCAAGGACATGGTTATTCCCCCTTGATGGCTGACATCAGCCCCTTGAACTTGCTATTCAGCAGGGTGAAGCTGGCCTGGAAATTCATTGCGTTTTCGGCGTAGTTGGCCTGCTCGACCTGCGCATCCACGGTGTTCTGGTCCACCGAGGGCTGTGTGGGGATGCGATACTTCAAGGCCGCGTCGCCTATGCCCATATCGAAGCCTTCGGCAGCGATATGCCGGCTGTTGGTGGTTTCCAGCTGATAGTGGCCGGCAGCACCCGGCGCGCTCTTGGCCGCCTGCTCCGCCATCACGGCGCTGAAATCCAGATCCCGCGCCTTGTAGCCCGGGGTGTCGGCATTGGCGATGTTGTTGCCCAATACCTCGGCGCGCTGCGAACGGAAGTTCAGCGCCTGCTCGTGCAACCCGAGTGCTTTGTCGAAACTGATGCTCATGTCGAGAGACCTTTGACGTGGCTTGCAAGCGGTTTAGCAAGGCCCATGCCAGTCTCCAGTACCCATCTAAATCAAGGGGTTAGCGCCACGCGGCAGTCAGAACGCCGGCAAGCGGCAAGGTTTTTCCGCCGCCTTTGCCGGCCACGGGATCGGCTGCGGCAAAACTTTGGCGCAAAAGAAAGGGCAGACCTGGGTCTGCCCTTGGATGTCAATACACCGGCCTATTTGGCCTTGTAGATGATGCCCGGATTGCACTGCACCATCTGGTAGAGATCCGGCAGGCCATTGAGGGCTTCGGAGGCACCCAGGAACAGATAGCCGCCCGGCTTGAGGGTGCCGTGGATGCGCGTGAGGATGTCCTTCTTCACCTCGGCGGAGAAGTAGATCAGCACGTTGCGGCAGAACACCATGTCGAATTTGCCCAGACTGGCGTAGCTATCCAGCAGATTCAGCGCGCGGAATTCGATACGGCTGCGAATCGCTGGCTTGACCGCCCAGCGCCCCGGCTGCTGCACGTCGAAGTAGCGCTGCAGGCGCTCCGGAGACAGTCCCCGGCCAATCGCCAGCGAATCGTACTCGCCGGACTTGGCCGCGGTGAGAATGGCGCCGGAGAGGTCGGTCGCGACGATCTGCATGCCGCCACGCCCCTGCCCTGCCGCGCTGCGCTCGAATTCGTCCATGGTCATGGACAGCGAATAGGGTTCCTGACCCGAGGAGCAGGCCGCCGACCAGACCCGCAGACGCTGGCCGAAGGTGCTCTTGGTCAACTCCGGCAAGAGACGGTTCTTCAGCACCTCGAAGGGATAGGTGTCGCGAAACCAGAGGGTTTCATTGGTCGTCATCGCATCGATGACCTTTTCCCGCAGACCGCCACGGGGCTGCATCTGGATGCGCTGTACCAACTCTGACAACGTCTTGATCCCCTCGGTCTCCATCAACTTGTTGAGCCGACTGGAGACCAGGTACTGCTTGTTGTCACCGAGCAGGATCCCGCTGGATTTCTCGAGGAAATCACGAAAAAGCACAAAATCCGCGTTGACTGCTGACACTGCCGCTCCGCCTTCTGGATACCGGGATAGAGATGCCTTCACCTAGTGACTGTCGACCGCATTGATGCGCTCGGCTACCCGGGAGGCAAGATCATCGGGACGGAACTTGGCCAGGAAGTCGTCCGCACCGACCTTCTTGACCATCGCCTGGTTGAAGACGCCGGACAAGGAGGTATGCAGCAGTATATGCACTTTCTGCATCCGCGAATCATGACGGATTTCCGCCGTCAGGGTGTAGCCATCCATTTCCGGCATCTCGATGTCGGAAATGATCATCAGCAATTCCTCTTCCGGACGCTTGCCTTCAGCCACCATCGCCTGGAGGAAATTCAAGGCCTGGCGACCGTCGTTGAGGGAGATGACCTCTACCCCGACGGTTTCCAGGCAGCGGCTCACCTGCTTTCGGGCCACCGAGGAGTCGTCGACGATCAGAACGCGCTTGGTGACGGCCTTGGCCTGTACCACTTCGCTGATGACGCCGGCCGACACGGTCTCGACCGAGGGCGCGACTTCGGAGAGGATCTTTTCCACGTCGATGATCTCGACAAGCTGGTTGTCGACCCGGGTGACGGCGGTCAAGTAGTGATCCCGACCGGTACCCTTGGGCGGCGGGTTGATGCCTTCCCAGTTCATGTTGACGATTCGCTCCACCGAGCGCACCAGGAAGCCCTGCACCTTGGTGTTGTACTCAGTGATGATCACGAAGCAGTTGTTGATGTCTTCCAGCCCACGACGACCGGTGGCCATGGCCAGGTCGATGATGGGAAAGGTGCCGCCACGAATGCTGGCCACGCCCCGTACCACCGGACTCGATTTGGGCATCACGGTGAGTTTGGGGCACTGCAGCACCTCCTTCACCTTGAAAACGTTGATGCCGTAGAGCTGCGAGCCGTCCAGGCGGAACAGGAGCAGTTCCAGACGGTTTTGGCCCACCAGTTGGGTACGTTGGTTGACTGCGTCCAATACACCAGCCATTAGATGACTCCTTTAAATGCCCGCGAGCGGGTTTTCACAACGCGGCACGGGGTTTGCTTATGGGTTTATCACAAAGATCGCAGCGACGTGTTTCCGACCATGACTCTAGCTCGAAGACTGACCCTTGGCCTCCTGACCCTACTCTGCTGTCTGCAAAGCAGGGCCTTTGCGGAAGACGCCTACACTTCACCTGACGAACTTATCGGCGCTGTCGAAAGTTTTCTTGAGGAACGGGTACAGGAATATTTACTGGATACCAGCCTCAACGCCCGCCATGAAACCCAGGTTAAGGCGATCGACCCGCGCTTGCGTTTGGCAGAGTGCGACAAACCTCTGACGCTTACCCAGCAGGGCGAACCTACTCCCGTCGGTCGTATCAGCATCAAGGTTCGCTGCGAGGGCTCCAGTCAGTGGACCGTATTCGTGCCCGCCCAGGTCAAGCTATATCGACCGATAGTTGTCGCCCTCCAGCCCCTGATGCGCGGAGCCCTACTGGACAACAGCAACGTGGCGCTAGTGGAGCGTGACGTTGGTAACCTAAGCCAGGGCTACCTGACCAGCCTAGAGACGGTGCTTGGTGCTAAGCTCAAGCGCCAAGTGATGAGCGATCAGCCCCTGGCACCGGCCTATCTCGAGCAGGCCGAACTTGTTCACAAAGGCGAACAGGTTGTAATCAATGCCCGCACCTCGTCTTTCAGCATTCGCATGCAGGGCGAGGCTCTCGCCGACGGTGCCAAGGACGAGGAGATCCGCATCCGTAATCTGAGCTCCAACCGGGTGATACGGGGGCGCGTGGTCGATCAGGGTCAAGTCGAGGTTGCTCTTTAGCTCGACGTGATAAAGGAGTAACTTCTAGTCATCCAAGCGCTTCGATCGACTAGAAAAGACCCTAATCCAAAGATGTGAACCGCTGCACAGGTCTACGGCTAAAGTTTCCGCCCAGCGGGCCGATAAACCGGACATGTGAGCGATACATCCCGAGGAATTTCACGAATGGCTATAGACATCAATCGCCTGAACTCAACATCGACGTCGGGCATCAGCACCCGTAGCACCTCGGCCCCGAAGAACGGTGTAAGCCTGGAAAGCAAGGATGTGACCTCCACAGCCACCAGCCAGAAGTTAGGCGAATCGGTGAACCTGAGTCCCGCGGCTCAGCAGCTGAATTCCTTGACCGCCGGGCTGAAGGATCTGCCGGTGGTCGACAGTGACAAGGTCAGTCGCCTTAAGCAGGCTATCGCCGATGGCTCCTACAAAGTCGATAACCAAAAGGTCGCCGATAAGCTGCTCGCCTTCGAGTCCTGAGGCTATGGCGTCGGGCGGACCTGGTGAGAAACATTAACCAAGAGATCCCGAGCCATGCCCGTCACGCCGCTCCTCGCCATTACCCTTAACGACGTCGAGCTTGCCGACCAGTTGCTGGCGCTCCTCGAAGAGGAGTTTCAAGCCCTCGCACAACGCGACCTCGTCGCGCTGGAAAGTCTGCTCGGTGGCAAGCAGATCCTGCTCAAACAGCTCGATCAGCATGCCCAGCATCGCTCTGCTCTGCTTCGCTCGGCCAGCTTGAGCAATGATCTCGCCGGCTTGCAGCAGTACGCCGCCGGCCAGGACGAAGGTCAGGCGCTACTGGCGGCTTCCGCGCGCCTGAGCGAGTTGATCGAGGCCTGCAAGCAGCGCAATGTCCGTAATGGCCAGATCATCCACGCCAGCCAGATAGGCACTTCGCGGGTGCTTAACCTCCTGCAAGGCAGCAGCTCGGCGCCCACGCTCTACAACAGTCGCGGCAGCCAAACCCGCAGCGGCTATCAGCGTCCGCTGAGCTCGGCTTGATCACGGGCATTCTCATGCCAGCGTTTTTCACTGTACAGATGGCGTTAAGCCAGTATCCTTGCTGACCGCTGTTTACAGGAGTTTCCAGGTGCAAGGCTCTTCCGCTAGCGATCATGCCGCTCAGCCACCCCAGGTCTATCGCTCCAAGGGCGAGATCCTGGCCTGCCTGCGGCCGGCGCAACAGCAGCATATTCCGCTGCGGATCACCTTCAATCGTCAGGGGCAGCAATTCCAGAGCTTCGTCGTCGAGATCGACGAGGCCAAGGGCTTGATCGCGCTGGACGAATTCATTCCACGTGAAGCCGAACGCCTGCTCGAACAGGGCCAGTCGTTCCGGGTGGACAGCTTCCACGAAGGCATCAAGGTCACCTGGCAGATCGATCGTCCGGTCGAGTTCAGCGAGCTGGACGGCAATCGCTGCTACTGGATCGGCCTGCCCACCGAGCTCACCTATCACCAGCGGCGCAATGCCTATCGGGTCAAGTTGCTGCTGACCCAGCCGGCGACGGCGGAGCTGAGCCAGGGCAACAGCCCGATCCAGCTGCGAGGCCAGTTGATCGACCTGTCGGCCACGGGCTGCAAGCTGCGTTTCCCTGGCAACGTCACTCATCTGCTGCAACCGGGGCAGCAGGTCCAGGGCTTCAGCGCCGAGCTGCCCATCGGGACGATCAACACCCCGGTGACCATTCGCCACGTGGCCTGTCCGGAGCGTATGGAATACAGCGACGTCGGCGTCTGTTTCAACAGCCTGACCGGCGCAGCCCAGCGCCAGATCGAGCGCTTCATCTACCAGTTGCAGCGGGAAAACCGCCGGTTCGAGTGACCGACCAGGCGTCCACGACCGCTGGACGCCCTCCTCCACCGCTCAGGGCGCCTTGGATTCAGGCGGGTTCTGCAGGAACTCGATCTCCTCCTGCAGCGGTGCTTCCTCCTCGACAGGCTCCTCCTCTACGACCGGCTCAGTGTGCATCTGGTCATGCACCACCTGGCTATCGACCCGTGGATCCAGGGCAGCTGCCAGCGGCGAACTGGTCGACCCTTCGGGCATCTGCACGTGGCTCAGCGGCGCCTCGTCGACCAGGTGCTTGCCCGTGACCGCATCTGGGCGGATGCGCCAGATCAGGATGGCACCGCAGAGCACGACAAAGGCATAGAGCATGTTGGGCCCGACCAGATTCATCAGGGCACCCACCACCAGCGGACCGATACAGGCACCGATGCCAAAGGTCACCAGGAGCATGGCGCTCAGGGAGACCCGCCGCTCCCCTTCGATATGGTCATTGGACAGCGCCACCGCCAGGGGATAGAGCACGAATTGCAGCAGGCTGGCGATGAGGCCGAGCGGCAGCAGCACCACCGGCGGCACGTGGGGCAGCACGGCCAGTGGCAGGGCTGCCAGCGTCAGGGCGATGGCGACCACCCGGATCAGCCAGCTGCGATCATGCCGATCCGAGAGCCAGCCGATCGGCCACTGGGCGATCAGGCCGGCGAAGATGCAGCAGGCCATGAACAGGCCGATACGCTCGGTTGGCAGGCCCTGGGCGCTGGCATAGAGGGGCGCCAGGCCATAGAAGGAGCCGATCACCAGCCCCGCGACTAGGGTCGTGGTCAACGACTGCGGAATCCGCTGGATAAAGAACGTGGGTTCCAGCGGCGCCGGCTTGAGCGGTGCTGGGTGGATCTTGCCGGTGACCGCCACCGGCACCAGGCACAGGGCATAGCAGATGGCGACCAGCATCAGCTTGTCGACGCCGAGATCGGGCGAGAGCACCAGCACCACCTGCCCCAGCGCCAGGCCGAGGTAGGAGGCGGTCATGTAGCCGGAAAAGACCTTGCCACGCTCGCCTGAGCCGGCCTGCTCGTTTAGCCAGCTCTCCAGCACCATGTACTGGCACATCATGCCCATGCCGATTAGCACCCTGAGTGCCAGCCACATCGGCAGCCAGGGCAGCAGGCCGATCCCCAGCACCGCTGCGCCGACCACGCCGGCGCAGGTCACATAGGCACGGATATGGCCGACCTTGGCGATCAGTCGATGCCCCAACTTGCCGCCTATCACAAGGCCCGCGTAATAGGCGGCGGTCAGGGCGCCGACCCAGAGTCCCTGCACCTGATCGGCGGCCAGGCGCAGACCGAGGTAGGTACTCAGCAGACCGGTCCCGATCAACATCAACAGCGTCGCGAAATAGAGCCCGCGAAACGCCGACAGCACACGCACCATTGCCTACTCCATCGTCTCTTGCACACCCGGCAAGCGCGACGGACTCAGCTTCGTCGTTGCGCCGCCAGTTGGGCGTCCTCGCCCAGGCGTGGGTTGTAATGACCTGCACAGGCCTTCATCAGTACCTGCAGCACCGACAGATTACCTCTGACGCTGCTGATCTTGGTGGGTACCTCGCCCTTCGGATAGCGCCGCACGGTGGGGAGTTCCACGCAGCGATAGCCCAATTTCGGCACCCGGTAGGAAAGATAGGCCAGCAACTCGTAGGTGGTGAACTCGTCGCGGAACGGTGCCACGCGCGGATCCAGCAGCATGGCCCGGCTGTAGGCGCGGAAACCCTGGGTGGTGTCGGTCCAGTGGAAACCCGAGGCCAGGCTCAGCATGGGCGCATGGATGAAGCGAATGGCGAAGTCGCGGGACTTGGGGGTGTTTTCCGCCACGCCGCCGGCCAGGAAGCGCGAGGCCTGGACGAAGTCGTAGCCCTGCTCGATGGCGTCGATGAAGCGCGGGATGGCATCCGGATCGTCCTTGTCGTTGCCGTCGATGGTCACGATGCCGGTGTAACCCTCGTCGAGCACGAAGGCATAGGCGCAGCGCAACTGGGCGCTGAGCTTGCCCGGCGCGGTCTTGACCAGCAGCCCGCGCACGCCCAGCTCCTGCAGCCGCTGCGGCTCCAGCGAGCCGTCGGTACTGCCACCGTCGACGATGATGACATCGGCGATGTCGGCGATCCTTGCCGCTGCCATGCGCCGCAAGAGGTTGAGAATCCGCTCGCCTTCGTTGATGACCGGAATCACCACGCAATGCGGACGGCTGCGACCGTTCCAGAAGGTCGTCGAATAGCTGGGCACCTGCCAGAGGGCGCGCTCGGTGGCGGGAATTGCAGTAGTCATAGGTCCTCCAGGTTCAACCGACACGGGCCGTGATGAGGGCGACGCCGGCGATGATCAGGACGATGCCTGCCGCCGTGGTCCAGGGAAAGGCTTCGCGAAAGATCACCACCGACAACAAGGCGACGCTGGCGATGGCCCCGGCCGTCAGCACCGGATGCGCCACGTTCAGCGGCAGCTTGGCAAGGGCGGCGGCGTACAGCAGAAAGGCCAGGCCATACATGAACAGTCCCAGCCAGAATGGCCAGTTGGCCAGCGCGGCCAGGGGATCGCTCAGGCTGGGAAAGCGCCGCGGGGGCAGCATGGCCAGCTTCACCAGCACGCTCGCCGAGGCGTTGGAGGCAATGCCTAGGATCAGGATCAGCCACTTCATGCGGCAGCCTCCGGCAGGTCGCGATAGGCCTTGACTGCGACCTGGACGCCACGCTCCAGCGCGGCCAGGTTGGAGCCCTGCTTGGCTGGCAGCATCTCGATGCTGACCACCTGCTCCGGCAGCCGCCGGGTCAGGGCGAAGGCGATGCCCTCGTGGTTGGTACCGCCCTCCCCCAGGGTCATCAGATCCGGTTCGCTGGCATGGACGTGACCGATCAGTTCGGCATGCTCTTCGAGGACGCGGGCGGCGTCCTCCTCATTGATGGTCAGGGCGCCGGTATCGAGTTGCATACGGATTGCCGGATGTTCCACAGCCCTTACCACGGCGGCGGTGGAATCGCTGTCGATCATGAAGTTGGCGCCATAGCGAGGCGGATTCGGCTCCAGGCAGATCTGCACCCGGTGCGCCGCAGCCACATCACCCAGGCGGCGGAAGAAGTCCCGTGCCTGCGCCAGGGCCTGGTCGTCACTCAGCCCCGAACGATCGCGATTGCGCGGCGAGCCGAACACCAGGCGCGTCGCGCCCAGCCCCTCGGCGACCCGGCAGACGCCCTCCAGCTGTGCCAGCAGCGCGTGCTGCACGTCCTCGGTACCGAAGACATTGAGACCGGTGGTGCCGAACAGCAACGCCTGCATGCCGGTGATCTCGATGCCGCGGGCCTGCCACTGCTGACGCACGACCTGGATTTCCTGGGCGGTAGCCGCCTTGGGATCGGCGAAATACTTGCCGGGGGCGATGTCGATGGCATCCACCCGGTATTGCTGCAGGATCTCGGCGACCATGGCGTCATCGGTCGGATCCCAGGCGATATTGGAGATGGCGATGCGCATCACTGACCCTCCGCCTTGATGACCGGGGGTTCCGACTGGGCGTAGGCGCGGACCGCGAGCAGGGTGTCGCGCGCGCTGTACTGGTAGCCGTCACGGCCGCCGAAGACCTCGGCATGCACGCTGCGGAAATCGTAGCGCGCTGGCGTACCCTCCAGGGTGTTGCCGAAGTCGCGTCCGAAACCCTGGCTGGCGATGTCCGCCACGCTGATCGGCTCGGCGGTCAGGTGCACCAGGTCCAGCCCGGCAGCCTGGGCGGTCTGGATGTCATAGCCGAGATTGACCATCGGATAGAACTGGAAGACACCGCGGCTTTCCACGGCATGCAGGTTGTTGTCGTTGAGCAGGTCGTAGATCACGTTCTTGCGCAGCCCGGGCCCGACCAGGCCCGGCAGGCGGATGATCAGGGCATTGGCGAAATGCTCACGAACGAACTGCTCCAGTCGATAGCGATTGGCGCCATAGGCGTGCAGCCCCTCTGCGTCCACCGCGGTGGTCTCATCGACGGCAAGCGGCTGCTTGAAGACATCCACGGTGCTGATCAGCACGAAGGAATCGCACTGGATGCGTGACAGGTGGCCGATCAGGCCATCGATCTTCTCGCGATCGGCCGCGGGATCGCGATTGGCGATCCACTTCTGCGCCGGCGCTCCGGCGCAGATGACCTGGCCATAGGGCTGATCGCCGATCTGGTCGATATTGGTGGAGCGAAACAGCGCGCCGAAGGCCTTCTGCTTGAGCAGCGTCGACCCCACGAAGCCGCTGTACCCTATCAATGCGTCGGTCTTCATGTAGCTCACCCCTTGGTCTTGAATCTCAGGCAATAGTCCGGTTGGCATTCCTCGACGGGATAACGCTCGTCCAGGTAGGCCTTGAGTCGTGGAAACTTGTCGTGCATGGAAATGTTGTTCAGCTTGAAGGACCAGAAGGTCGTCGAATACACCACCGCCGGCGGATCGGCCTGCTGCAGATCGCTGAGCAGGTCGGCCTCGTAGGGCGGCGTGGCATAGACCGGATAGATGTACTTGGTACAGGCCGGCAGATCGGTCACCCCGTTGATGACTCCGTTGTTGGCCAGATCGAACACACAGTGGGCGCCGCTTTCCAGCAGGCGCCGCGAGGCCCATTGCACCCCGGGCGTGGCCAAGGCGGCGTCATCCGGCAAGGCGGACAACGCCGGCACCCAGGCGAGTCCCTGGGCCCACACCCGCTCGACCGGCGACTTGTAGAGATTGAAGGCGGCGAGCAGCACCAGCAGCGCCGCCAGGGCGGGTACCAGCAGACGCCGGCTGAAGGCCAGCAGCGCACCCGCCAGCAGCACCGCAAAGAACGGCGAGGGATTAAGTCCGACCAGCCCCATCAGTACGGCAGCGCCGATGGCTGCAGCCGCCGCGCGCGGATGCGCCGAGATGTCCCAGCCGCCGTTGCGGGCCAGCCGCTGTCGGCGGGCGGCATACAGCAGGCTCAGCAGGGGTACCCAGAAGCCCATCTGGATATGCTGGAAGTCCGCGCGATTGACCCCGATCTTGAAGAAGATCGCGAGCAGCACTGCCAGGGCGCCAATCAGCGGCAGATCCTCGCTCCAGCGCCACGGCCAGGGCAGGCAGCGGATCAGGGCAAAACCGGCCAGCGCCGTAGGCACTGCCAGCAGCAGGCTCAGCGCCAGCGGCCGGGCATTCAAGCCATAGCCCCACTGGGAAGAGGTTTCCAGGAGGAAGGTCAGGTTCTTGACGTAATCGGTCAGGGCGAAGAAATCGGTACCAAAGCCAAGCCAGCCAACCGTTGCGACGAAGGTCAGCAACGACAGGAAATGGCGCCGATGCAGCAGCAGCGTGAGCAGTACCGCCGAGCCGATGGCCAGCACCCCGGCGATCCCGCGGTCATAGGACCAGAACAGATTGAAGCCGGCCGCCAGGCCGAGCAGCACCTCGCAGACCAATCGTCGCGGCGTGGTCTCCACCTTGCGATGCAGGCAGAAGAGGAACAGTGACAGCAGTAGGAAGAGATCGCGATAGCCCACCACCTGGGTCGCCACGGCGCCCATGGCGACCAGCAGGATCAGACGCCCGCGGCCTTTGGGCACGGGGCACAGCAACACCGCCGTTCCCCAGAGCAGCAAGGCTGCGCCGGTATTACACAGTCCATAGAGGATCTGGGTCACCAGGAAAGTGTGCTGGGCACCGAACCAGGTCTCCGCCAGCCACACCGGGATGAAATCCAGCCCGCCATGGATGGTGAAGGCATGGGCGCCCGGCTGACTGTGCAGCAGCGTCGGCAGCGTGGCGAAGTATTCCCCCTGGTGAAAGGGGTCGAGGATGACGCCCTTGCCGAACAGAAAGAAATTGATGATGGAAAAGACCAGAACGCTGGTGAAGCCGGCGACGCCGGACACCCCCCTGGGTGTCGCATCAGAGGAAGGGTTCGGCATCGAGGCGCTCCAGGGCATCGAAAATGTTGTCGATCTTGCCGCCCAGCATCGAATAGCAGCCAGGCAACTGGGAATGTTGTTCGAAGAGGATGGGACGGCCGTCGTCGCCTTCGTTCTTCATCAGGATGGTCTTCACCTCGAACAGCGAATCCCGGTATTCCACCCGTGCCGCAGCCGACATGTAGCGGGCCACGTCGCGCACCATCCAGTCCGCTCGCGAGGCACGGTCGTAGTCGTCGAGCAGGGCATAGGGATCGGTGCCATTGGCGTCTTCCCAGTTCAGGTGCGGGGTGTAACGCACATGGGAGAGGGTATGCAGACCGCGCGCCGGGAATGGCATCATGGAAAAGAACGGACCGTCCATGACCGTCACGCCGAGGTTGCGCAGCTCCGGAGGCATCTCCACCAGGGCCATCTCGGTGATCTCGTGGCGTAATCGAGTGGCCGTACCGGGGAAATCGCCGCCGTACTGGTTGAGGCCGCTGTAGGTACAGTTGAAGAGGTAGCGGCAGTGCAGCTCCTCCTGCCGTCCGGCTTCATCCACGACTTCGGCACTCAGCCCCCCCGTTTCACCGCGGATCGCCATTACGCGACTCTTGAGGCGCACCTCGGCGCCGACGGCATCGAGCTCGCGACTCACTTCGGCGGCGAGTACGGCGGAGTTGAAGGCATACTCCTCCGTGAGATACACCGCCTCGATCAATCGATCGTCGAACAATCGACTTAATTCTTCGGACGCCGGCTGCAGGGAGGCCTCGATCCCCTGGCAGAAACGTTCGAATTGTTTGGCCGTTACCTTGGAGTTGTTGCGGGCAATGGCATACAACTTGGTGAAATCCCGCACTACCACATCGGGATAGTCGCGCAAAAAGCGCGGCAAGTTGACCCGGCTGCGAAAGGCCGTGACGAAACTGCGCGGATAGTGATAACCGTTATGAACACGTGCCTGATTGTTGTAAGAGGCACGTTTCAACAGCCCGTCTTCCCGCTCGATCAGAGTGACTTTCGCAAAGCCCCTCACGCGCATGAGATACAGGGCCGTCATGGCCCCGTAAAATCCGCCACCTATGACGATCGCATCTTTCATGATCGTCAGGCCATGCCAAATTGAGTAGCCGGTCCTGCGGCATTACCGCCCTGCACTACTTCGACATTGAGCTTGTCACGGCGCGTCATGACTGCACTCGTGAACTCCTGGGCGACATGATAGAGCGGTCCTTCGTTGACTCTGTGAGTCAACTGCAGGACATATTCGCCAAGGACGAGCAGGACCAGCGAAATGAGAAAGAACATGCCGGACTGCTGTAATGAAATCGTCACCCAACCCGGTGCGACGTCATCCTTGAACAAGCCGATGGCGATGACGTAGATGGAGTAGAGCAGGTTGGACAGCGCCCCCAAGATCGACAGGAAACTGACCATGCGCATGGGCTTGCGGGTGGAGGACACCAGCAGACGGGCACCGCGATCGAAACTGCCGGACAGCCTCTTAGGTTTGGTACTGCGCGGCGGCACGCTGTATTCGAGATTGGTACGGGAGAAGCCCGCCGTCGCCGGCAGGTGGCGGTAGGTCAATGCCGGCGCGGGATGGCGCAGGATGTAATTGATGACCTTCTTGCTGAGCATCCGGTACTGGGGCGCATCCTTGGCCAGATCGACCCCGTTGAATTGCTTGTAGAGACTGTTGAAACCTCTGGAGCAAAGACTGTAGGACAGGGTCTGCCGAACTTTCTGCTGATTGTTGGCGAACACCACGTCGACGCCGCCGGCCGCCTGTTGCAGCATGTCAGGCAAGAAGGCGATGTCATCGGTTTCCGGATCTATGACGACTGCGAAGTCACCCAGCGCATTCTCCAGACCCACCCAGGCAGCGGTATCAGAGTCCACTTCCTTGGTCAGGGCATATACCTGCAGGTTGGGCAGGCCCGAAATGCTGGTGAGTTGTTTGAGTCGAGCTACGCTGTCATCAGCGGAGGCGTTGTCGACAATGATAAGTTCGTAGTCACTTACCAAGGGACCGATAACAGTTGCCGCGCGCTCGAGCACGCTCTGCAACTCGGCAGCCTGATTACGAACGACGAACACGACTGAAAGTAGGACGGGATAAAAGGCCATGACGCGAACCTCCAGAGGCGCTCCAGATACAAGCAATGCAGACGGTTAGCCAACGGAGAGTACAGATAAATTCGGCAGGTTTTCGTCTGCTGCTCTATGCTGTGATCACAGCCACAAATCGCCACTGGAAGAGGCTGGAAGTCGGACAAAGTCGCTGTTTTTGCCCTATCCTCCAAACTGCTGTAACGGTTCGGCAAGGGCACCTGAAGGCGTCGGATCGCGAGGAGAGGTGCTGGAAAGGAATCTGGTGTCCCAGAGTGGGGTCGAACCACCAACCTTCCCCTTAGGAGGGGGATGCTCTATCCAATTGAGCTACTGGGACAGGAAAGGGCGCTCATGGTAACGAGCAGCGGAGGGTTTGTCATGTTCCGGTTCGGCAGCGCCGCAGTGCGCGAGGACGGACAACGGCATGAAGTTCTTCGGCAGCTTTGCAATTTGTTGTTTACGTCGGTAAATTGACGTCAATAAAAACAAATACCTAGGGACAGGTGGTTACAGAGTCCAAGGTACCGTGAGTGCTAGCGGAACGAGACGAGGGCTTATGCCTTCACTGATTTTTGACTCCAGGTGAAGTACCTCAATGACCCAGGCCATTAGATCCTACTCAAGCCGTACCGCTGACAAATTCGTCGTGCGTCTGCCCGAGGGCATGCGAGAGCGCATCGCGGATGTGGCCCGCAACCATCATCGCAGCATGAACTCCGAAATCATCGCGCGTCTCGAGCAGAGCTTGCAGCAAGAGGGCGCCCTTGGCGACGAACCCGGGCTTCGCCTGGACAGTCCGGAGATCACCGCCAGCGAGCGGGAGTTGCTGCAGCGCTTTCGGCAGCTGTCGGGTCGTCAGCAGAACGCCCTGATCTCGCTGATCGCCCACGACATCGACGCCGCATCCTGACGGCGTCCGGGCTGTCCTGCCCCTGGGCAGCCCGGAGAACCCTACCCTGCCCTACATCAGGAACAGGGTAGCGAGTCCCAAGAATATGAAGAAGCCGCCGCTGTCGGTCACCGCGGTGATCAGTACACTCGACCCCATGGCCGGGTCGCGACCGAAGCGCTGCAGGGTCATGGGAATCAGCACCCCCATGAAGGCGGCCAGCAGCAGATTGAGGGTCATGGCGCCCATCATCACCAGGCCCAGCGACCAGCTGCTATAGAGATAGAAGGCCACCAGCCCTATCACCCCACCCCAGATGACGCCATTGCACAGGGCGACGCCCATTTCCTTGCGCAGCAGCCGTGCGGTGCTGGTGACGCTGATCTGCCCCAGGGCCATGGCGCGGACGATCATGGTGATGGCCTGGTTGCCCGAGTTGCCGCCGATGCCCGCCACAATGGGCATGAGCGCGGCCAGGGCCACCAGCTTCTCGATCGAACCCTCGAACAGGCCGATGACCCGCGAAGCGATGAAGGCCGTGATGAGGTTGGTGGCCAGCCAGGTCCAGCGATTGCCCACCGACTTCCACACCGAGGCGAAGACGTCTTCGTCTTCGCGCAGACCGGCCATGTTGAGGACTTCGCTTTCGCTTTCCTCGCGGATCAGGTCGACCATCTCGTCGATGGTGAGACGACCGACCAGCTTGTCGTTCTTGTCCACCACCGGCGCCGAAACCAGGTCATAGCGCTCGAACGCTTGAGCCGCGTCATAGGCATCGCCATCAGGATGGAAGGCCACCGCCTCCTTGGCCATGACCTCGACCACCAGCTTTTCCGGATCGTTGACCAGCAGGCGCTTGATCGGCAGAACGCCCTTGAGGATGCTGTCGTTATCGACCACGAATAGCTTGTCGGTATGGTCGGGCAGCTCTTTCAGCCGCCGCAGGTAGCGCAGCACCACTTCCAGGGCGACGTCGTCACGGATGGTCACCATCTCGAAGTCCATCAGCGCGCCGACCTGATCCTCTTCGTAGGACAGCGCGGAGCGCACCCGCTCGCGCTGCTGGGCATCGAGGGCGTCCATGAGCTCGTGAACGACATCGCGCGGCAGATCCGGCGCCAGGTCGGCGAGTTCGTCGGCGTCGAGCTGGCCGGCCACCGCGAGGATTTCCTGATCGTCCATGTCGGCGATCAGGGTCTCGCGGACCGCGTCCGAGACTTCGAGCAGAATCTCGCCATCGCGCTCGGTCTTGACCAGCCCCCAGACGGTCAGGCGGTCTTCCCGCGGCAGGGCTTCGAGGATGAAGGCGACGTCGGCCGGGTGCAGCTCGTCCAGGCGGGCACGCAGCTCTTCGAGGCCCTCTTCGGGAATATCGGCGGGGGATACGGGGGCGCGGTCGTGGTCTTCACGCGCCTCGACAGCGAGGTCGTAGCGCTCCAGCAACTCCACGACCTGGGCGAGCCGCTCCTGCAGCGTCTCGTGGGGCTTTCTGATTTCTGCTTCGTTCACTACGGTCATAGCGCACTCCGGCCCGCCGGCGGAGCGCACCGACGAACCCTAACTCAACAACGGGACGAAAAAGGCGATTGAGTATTGACTGGGTAAGTCCATAAGGGGGGATAACCACTGCCCCGGCGGGGCTGACGGCGGGGATGATACACCGGACCGCTTACGGGTGCGAAGGCAAAAGGGTTTCAAAACAGCTATTTGCAAGGCTTCCGCAAGGCTACGAGAGCACGCTTCCGGCCCTCGCCGAACCTCTCTGGCTTCGCTAAGCTTGAGCCCCTACGTCAAGGAGGACGTCCCATGAAGAAGCTACTCGTGCTCGGCCTGCTGCTGGGGTGCACCACCGCCCAGGCCGCCACGGTGTATCGCTGCGAAGACGCCAGCGGCCACCTCACCTTTTCCGCCAGCGGTTGCGCCTCGGACAGCGACAGCCGGCTGCAGCGCGCGGACAGTCCCCGTCCGGGCGGCGCCAAACCCACGCTGATGGCGAAACCCAGGGCCGCGCCCCGCAAGGACGTCGCGCGCCCGCCCACGGTGGTGGCAGCCAAGACGGATGGCTGTGGCGATCTGCTCAGCGCCAGCGCAAGGCGCCAGGCGATCATCCGCGGACAGGTCAAGGTCGGCATGAGCCGGGCGGACGTGGAGAACGCCCTGGGGCCACCGCAGCGGATTTCCCAGCTGGATGCCCTGACCCGCTATCACTACGAGGCGCGCCAGCGCAAGGACCGCACGCGGCTGGTGACCTTCGACGAGCACGGCTGCGTGCGTCGCCGCTGACGCCCGCAACCAACGCCTGCTCCGTCAGAGTACGGCGCGGGGATAGGAACCGAGGACCTTGAGCGCCACGGCGCCGGTGGACAGACGCTCCAGGACATCGCGGATCAGCGGATCGGCCTGGTGGCCAAGGAAGTCGATGAAGAAGACATAGGTCCACTTGCCGCTGCGCGAAGGCCGCGTCTCGATCCGGCTGAGGTCGATGTTGTTGGTGTGGAACGGCAACAGCAGCTCATGCAGGGCGCCCGGCTTGTTCTGCATGGAGACGATGATGGAGGTCTTGTCGTCGCCACTGGGCGGCACGTCCTGGTTGCCGATGATGAGGAAGCGCGTGGAGTTGTCCGGACGGTCCTCGATCTTCTGCTGAACCGGCGTCAGGCCGTAGAGCGAGGCCGCCATGTCGCCGGCAATGGCCGCGCTGTTCCACTCCCCCTTCACCCGCCGCGCCGCTTCGGCGTTGCTGGCCACCGCTACCCGCTCGACGCTCGGGTAATAGGAGTCCAGCCACTTGCGGCACTGAGCCAGCGACTGGGCGTGGGAATAGATGCGGGTGATGCTGTCGGCCTTGGTGTTTTCGCCGATCAGCAGATGGTGGTGGATACGCAATTCCACCTCGCCACAGATCGACAGGTTGTGCTCGAGGAAGCTGTCCAGGGTGTGGTTGACCGCACCCTCGGTGGAATTCTCCACTGGCACCACGCCGAACTGGGAGGCACCGGCGGCAACCTCGCGGAACACCTCGTCGATGGCCGCCATGGGCCGGGTCACCACCGCCTTGCCGAAGTGCTTGAGCGCCGCGGCCTGGGAGAAGGTGCCTTCCGGGCCGAGATAGGCCACGTGCAGCGGCTCTTCCAGGGCCAGGCAGCAGGACATGATCTCGCGGAACAGTCGCGCCATGTCTTCGTCACGGACCGGACCGCCGTTGCGCTCCATGACCCGCTTGAGGACCTGGGCTTCGCGCTCGGGCCGGTAGAACACGGGCTTTTCGCCTTCCGCCAGCGTTCCCATCTTGACTCGCGCCACGTCCTGGGCGCAGCGAGCGCGTTCGCTGATCAGGTCCTGGATGCGTTCGTCCAGACTGTCGATACGCAGGCGCAGGGCCTTGAGCTCGTGTTCCGACATGATCAGCCGTGCTCCTTCTCGAATTCGGCCAGATAATTCACCAGCACCTGGACGGCCTCCAGGGTGACGGCATTGTAGATGGAGGCGCGCATGCCGCCCACCGAACGATGCCCCTGCAGATACAGCAGCCCACGTGCCTCGGCGCCCTCGAGGAACGCCTTGTCGAGGCGCTCGTCCGCCAGGCGGAAGGGTACGTTCATCCAGGAGCGGTCGTTCTGGGCGATGGGATTGCTGTAGAAGTCGCTGGCGTCGATGAAGCCGTACAGCAGCTCTTTCTTCTGGCGATTCAGGCGCTCCATGGCGGGCAGGCCGCCCTGCTCCTTCAGCCACTTGAACACCAGCCCCGACAGGTACCAGGAGAAGGTCGCCGGCGTGTTGTACATGGAGCCGTTGTCGGCCTCGACCTTGTAGTCCAGCAGCGTCGGGCAGGCGGCGCGGGCGCGACCCAGCAGGTCTTCGCGGACGATCACCACCACCAGACCGCTGGGCCCGATGTTCTTCTGTGCGCCGGCGTAGATCAGCCCGAAGCGCGAGACGTCCAGCGGACGCGAGAGGATGTCGGAAGAGGCATCCGCCACCAGGGGCACATCGCCCACGTCCGGAATCCAGTCGAACTCCAGGCCGCCGATGGTCTCGTTGGGGGTGTAGTGAACGTAGGCGGCATCCTTGGACAGCTGCCACTCGTGCTGCCCCGGAATGGCGAAGTAGTCGTAGCCCTTGGCGCTGGCGGCGACATTGACGGTGCCATAGTGCTGCGCCTGCTCGATGGCCTTGCGCGACCAGATGCCGGTGTCGATGTAGTCGGCAGTGCCGCCCTCGGGCATCAGGTTCATCGCCAGCTGGGCGAATTGCAGGCTGGCACCGCCCTGCAGGAACAGCACCTTGTAGTTGCCGGGAACACCCAGCAACTCGCGCAGATCGGCCTCGGCCTGGCTCGAGATGGCGGTGAAGTCTTCACCGCGATGGCTCATCTCCATCACCGACAGGCCACGGCCCTGCCAATCCAGCAGATCGGCCTGGGCCTGGCGCAGCACAGCTTCAGGCAGGGCCGCCGGGCCGGCGCAGAAGTTGTAGGCACGCTTGCTCATCACTCGTCATCCTCGTTGGGAAGGTCATCGCTCGGTACGTCGCTGGCACCGGGCAGCACATCGTCCTGGTCCGGCTCGTGGCTGTCGACCGGCAACTCCTTGTCGAGCACCTCGTCGTCCAGTTCGGCTTCGTGATCCAGCAGCTCTTCGTCCACCGAAGGCTCCTGCACCCGCTCCAGGCCCACCAGCTTCTCGCCCTTGCCGAGCTTGATCAGGGTGACGCCCTGGGTATTACGGCCGGTCCGGGAGATGCCTTCGACCGGGGTACGCACCAGGGTGCCCTGGTCCGAGATCAGCATGATCTCTTCGCCGTCCAGCACCTGGATGGCGCCGATCAGGGGACCGTTGCGCTCGTTGATGACCATGGCGATCACGCCCTGGCCCCCGCGGCCGCGCTGCGGGTATTCGGCCATGGCGGTGCGCTTGCCGAAGCCGTTGAGGCTGGCGGTGAGGATCTCGGCGCCCGGCTCGGGGATCAGCATGGAAATCAGGCGCTGGCTTTCGGCCAGGCGCATGCCGCGCACGCCGCGGGCGGTACGGCCCATGGTGCGCACATGGCGCTCCTTGAAGCGGATGACCTTGCCACCGTCGGAGAACAGCATGACTTCGCGGGCACCGTCGGTGATGGCGGCGGCGATCAGGCTGTCGCCCTCCTCCAGCTTCAGCGCGATCAGGCCATTGCTGCGCGGACGGCTGAACTGCACCAGCGGGGTCTTCTTCACGGTGCCATTGCGGGTGGCCATGAAGATGAAGGCGCCGGTGGGCTCATCCTGGCCGGCATCAAGGAGCTCGCCCTCTTCGCCTTCCCCTTCGCTCTCGATGTCGTCTTCCACCAGCACGGCATCTTCGATGTCCAGATTGTCGTCCTGCTCGCCCAGGTCTTCTTCACCGATCGGCGCCTGCTGGCGCACGGCTTCCAGATCGACCGGCAGCATAGCGGTGATGCGCTCGCCTTCGGCCAGCGGCAGCAGGTTGACCAGCGGCCGGCCACGGGCGGCGCGGGAGGCCTCGGGGATCTCGTAGGTACGCTTCCAGTAGACCTTGCCCAGACTGGAGAACAGCAACAGGGTGGTATGGCTGTTGGCGACCAGCAGGTGCTCGATGTAGTCCTCTTCCTTGACCGCCGAGGCCGAACGGCCGCGACCGCCCCGGCGCTGGGCCTGGTAGGCGTGCAGCGGCTGGGACTTGGCGTAGCCGCCATGGGAGATGGTGACGACGCGGTCTTCCTCGGTGATGAGGTCGGCGATGGTCAGGTCCACCTGGGAGGCGATGATCTCGGTGCGACGCTTGTCGCCGAACTCGGCCTTGACCTTTTCCAACTCCTCACGGATGACTTCCATCAGCCGCTCGGGGTTGGTCAGGATGCGGATCAGCTCGCCGATCTGCAGCAGGATTTCCTGATACTCGGCGATGAGCTTCTCGTGCTCCAGGCCGGTCAGGCGGTGCAGGCGCAGGTCGAGAATCGCCTGGGCCTGTTCCGGGGAGAGGTGGTATTTGCCGTCGTGCAGACCATACTGCTCGGGCAGTTCGTCCGGACGGCAGGAATCGGCGCCGGCGCGCTCGACCATCTCGCGTACCGCGCTGGATTCCCAGGGCGTGGCGATCAGGCGTTCCTTGGCTTCGGCCGGGGTCGGCGAGCTCTTGATCAGCTCGATGACCGGATCGATGTTGGACAGGGCGACCGCCTGGCCTTCGAGGATATGGCCACGCTCGCGCGCCTTGCGCAATTCGTAGACGGTCCGCCGGGTCACCACTTCACGGCGGTGACGGATGAAGGCTTCCAGCAGTTCCTTGAGGTTCAGGGTCCGCGGCTGGCCGTCGAGCAGGGCCACCACGTTGATGCCGAATACCGTCTGCAGCTGGGTCTGGGCGTAGAGGTTGTTGAGCACCACCTCGGGGGTTTCGCCGCGACGCAGCTCGATGACCACGCGCATGCCGTCCTTGTCGGACTCGTCGCGCAGCTCGGTGATGCCTTCGATCTTCTTCTCTTTCACCAGCTCGGCGATCTTCTCGATCAGCCGTGCCTTGTTGAGCTGGTAGGGCAGCTCGGTGATGACGATCTGCTGGCGATTGGCGCTCTTGTCGATGTCCTCGACCTCGGCGCGGGCCCGCACATAGATGCGCCCACGACCGGTGCGATAGGCCTCGATGATGCCGGCACGACCGTTGATGATGCCCGCGGTCGGGAAGTCCGGACCAGGGATGTACTGCATCAGGTCATCGACGGTCAGCTCGCTGTTCTCGATCAGCGCCAGGCAGCCATCGATCACTTCGCCGAGATTGTGCGGCGGGATGTTGGTGGCCATGCCGACCGCGATGCCGCTGGAACCGTTGACCAGCAGGTTGGGGATGCGCGTGGGCATCACCGCCGGGATCTGCTCGGTGCCGTCGTAGTTGGGCACCCAGTCGACGGTTTCCTTGTCCAGGTCGGCCAGCAGTTCGTGGGCGAGCTTGGACATCCGCACTTCGGTGTAACGCATGGCCGCGGCGTTGTCGCCGTCCACCGAACCGAAGTTGCCCTGGCCGTCCACCAGCATGTAGCGCAGCGAGAAGGGCTGGGCCATCCGCACGATGGTGTCGTAGACGGCGGTGTCGCCGTGGGGGTGGTACTTACCGATGACGTCACCCACCACACGGGCGGATTTCTTGTACGGCTTGTTCCAGTCGTTGCCCAGCTCGCTCATGGCGTAGAGCACGCGCCGGTGCACCGGCTTGAGGCCGTCGCGCACATCCGGCAGGGCCCGGCCGACGATGACGCTCATCGCGTAGTCGAGATACGACTGCCGCAATTCGTCTTCGATATTGACCGGGAGGATTTCTTTGGCCAGTTCACCCATGAGAAGCCTGGTTCCTTCTGATCTGAAAAGCGCTAGGGCTCGTCCGCACGTCGGCCGAGCCTGATATAGGAGAGGCGAAAGCCCGTCTGGCGGCGCCTGCCACCGGCGGCGCAAGAGGCGCTCCAACCGGTTTTCGGCACTGCATCACCGCCTGCCGAGGGCTTTCGGACAAAGCCTGTGCAAAGAGCGAAATTCTAACACATTCAGGGATGTATCCGCCCCTGACGATCACCTCAATGCAGGCGTCGGCGATTCATCAGCTCGGCCATCTTCTTGGCGTCCGGACGCTCCACCACACCGCGCTCGGTGACGATGGCGTCGATGAGATCGGCCGGGGTGACGTCGAACACCGGATTGAAGGCCTCCACGCCGGCGGCGATGCGCTGCCCGCCCACTTCCAGCAACTCGTGACCGGCGCGCTCCTCGATGGGGATGTCGTCACCGGACGCGAGCTTCATGTCGATGGTGGAGCTGGGCGCCACCACCATGAAGCGCACCCCGTGGTGCATGGCGATGACCGCCAGGTTGTAGGTGCCGATCTTGTTGGCCACATCGCCATTGGCGGTGATGCGATCGGCGCCGACGATCACCCAGGCGACGTTGCGCGTCTTCATCAGGTGCGCCGCGGCGGCATCGGCATTGAGGCTGACCGGGATGCCCTCCCCGGCCAGTTCCCAGGCGGTGAGGCGCGAGCCCTGCAGCCAGGGGCGGGTCTCGTCGGCGTGGACGCATTCCACCAGGCCGTCCAGGTGCGCCGCGCGCAACACGCCCAGGGCGGTGCCGAAGCCGCCGGTGGCCAGGGCACCGGTATTGCAGTGGGTCAGGAAGGTCTGCTTGCTGGCGTCGTGCTTGCGGATCAGCTCGACGCCCAGCTGGGCCATGGTCAGGTTGGCTTCGCGATCGCTCAGGTGGATGGCTATTGCCTCGGCTTCCAGCGCCGCCAGGGCGCCCTCCCCCGCGGTGCGCGCCAGGCGCTCGCGCATCCGGTTGAGCGCCCAGAAAAGATTGACCGCGGTGGGCCGCGAGGCCGCCAGCAGTTCAAAGTCGGCGTTGACAGTCGCTTGCCAGTCCTCGCCCGCCGCGGCGCGCTGGCGGGCACCCAGCACCACGCCATAGGCGGCGCTGATGCCGATGGCCGGCGCGCCTCGCACCAGCATGTCGCGGATGGCCTGGGCCACCTCGGCGGCGCCGTGACAGGCCACCCAGTGTTCGCGCAGCGGCAACAGGCGCTGGTCGAGCAGGTGCAGGGCACCGTCCCGCCACTCGATCGCCTTGATCTTTTCCGCCGCCAGCAGACGCTCTCGCATGATCTCTCCTCGACCTGAATCTGTAGCCCGCCAGTATACCGGCATCGGCGTGCGGATTTAGCGGTAGCGCCGCAAGGACCGCTATACTGCCGGCTCGCCCCTCTTGGAACCGCCGCAGATGCCCACCCCCGCGCCCCTGGACCTCTTGTTGCTCCCCAGCTGGATCGTGCCGGTGGAGCCGGCCGGAGTGGTCCTGCGCGATTACGCGCTGGGTGTGCGCGACGGCTGCATCGCCCTGCTCGCGCCGCGCGCCGAGGCCTTACGACAGCCGGCCAAGGAGACCCTGGAGCTGCCGGGCAAGGTGCTGATCCCCGGGCTGATCAATGCCCATGGCCATGCCGCCATGACGCTGTTTCGCGGCATGGCCGACGACCTGCCGCTGCAGACCTGGCTGCAGGATCACATCTGGCCCGCCGAAGGGCGCTGGGTCGACGAAGATTTCGTTCGTGACGGCACCACCCTGGCCATCGCCGAGCAGATCCGTGGCGGCATCACCTGCTTCTCGGACATGTACTTCTATCCCCAGGTGGCCTGCGAGGCGATCCATCGCACCGGCGTGCGCGCCCAGGTCTGCCTGCCGATCCTCGATTTTCCGATTCCCGGCGCCCGTACCGCCGACGACATGATCCGTCGCGGCCTGGAGCTGTTCGACGACATGAAGCTGCACGAGCGCATCAGCGTGGCCTTCGGCCCCCATGCGCCCTACACCGTGGCCGACGCCAAGCTCGAACAGATCCTGGTACTCGCCGAGCAGTTGCAGGCGCCGATCCAGATGCACGTCCACGAGACCGCCTTCGAGGTGGAGCAGGCGCTGGAGCAGACCGGCGAACGGCCGCTCAGCCGGCTACGGCGCCTGGGTCTGCTGGGCCCGCGCTTCCAAGCCGTGCACATGACTCAGGTGGACGACGAGGATCTGGAAAATCTGGTCGAAACCAACAGCCACGTCATCCACAGCCCCGAGTCCAATCTCAAGCTGGCCAGCGGCTTCTGCCCGGTGGAGCGCCTCTGGCAGGCCGGCGTCAATGTCGCCATCGGCACCGACGGCGCGGCCAGCAACAACGACCTCGATCTGCTCGGCGAGATCCGTACCGCGGCCCTGCTGGCCAAGGCCGTCGCCGGCTCGGCCACCGCCCTGGATGCCCACCGCGCGTTGCGCATGGCCACCCTGAACGGCGCCCGCGCCCTGGGCCTGGAGCGCTGCCTGGGTTCGCTGGAAGTCGGCAAGGCGGCCGACCTGACCGCCGTCGACCTCAGCGGCCTCGCCCAGCAGCCGCTCTATGACCCCGTCTCGCAACTCATCTATGCCACCGGCCGCGATCGCGTCAGCGACGTCTGGGTCGGCGGCGTGCCGCTGCTGCGCCAGAGCGAACTCGTGCGCCTGGACGAGGCCGAACTCATAGCCAATGCGCAGCAGTGGGCCACCCGTATCCAGCAGGGCGCCTGACGCGCCCCGCTCCCTTGCCTCTGGAGAACACCATGTCCAACGTCGATAACGCCGAGATCGCCAAGTTCGAGGCCCTCGCCTACCGCTGGTGGGACCGCGAGAGCGAATTCAAGCCGCTGCACGACATCAACCCGCTGCGCGTTAACTGGATCGACCAGCACGCCGGTCTGGCCGGCAAGAAGGTGCTGGACGTCGGCTGCGGTGGCGGCATCCTCAGCGAAGCCATGGCCCAACGTGGTGCCCAGGTGACCGGCATCGACATGGCCGAAGCGCCCCTGGCGGTGGCCCGGCTGCACCAGCTGGAATCCGGCGTGCCGGTGGAATACATCCAGGAGACCACCGAGGACCACGCGCGCAAGCACGCCGGCACCTACGACATCGTGACCTGCCTGGAGATGCTCGAACACGTGCCGGATCCCTCCTCGGTGATCAAGGCCTGCCACGACCTGGTCAAGCCGGGCGGTCAGGTGTTCTTCTCCACCATCAACCGCAATCCCAAGGCCTATCTGTTCGCCATCGTCGGCGCCGAATACGTGCTGCGCCTGCTGCCGCGCGGTACCCACGATTTCCGCAAGTTCATCCGCCCCTCGGAGCTGGGGGCCTGGGCCCGCGCCGCCGGCCTCAATCTGCGTGACGTCATCGGCCTCACCTACAACCCGCTGACCAAGAGATACAAGCTGGAAGGCGACGTGACGGTGAACTACATGGTGCGCACCCAGCGCGAGGATTAGGCCATGCGTCTGCAAGCGGTCCTTTTCGACATGGACGGCACCCTGCTGGACACGGCGCCGGATTTCATCGCCATCATCCAGGCCATGCGCCAGGACCGGGGCCTGGCAGCGGCCGACGAGGCCCGCCTTCGCGGCGTCATTTCCGGCGGTGCCAAGGCGATGGTCCTGGCCGGCTTCGAGGTCGATCCGCTGGGCGCCGAACTCGAACCGCTGCGCCTGGAATTTCTCGAGCGCTACCAGACGCAGTGCGCGGTCCATACCCGGCTGTTCGACGGCATGGAGGAGATCCTGCGTGATCTCGACGCTGCCCGGCTGCGCTGGGGCGTGGTGACCAACAAGCCGGTGCGCTTCGCCGAGCCCATCATGCAGCGCCTGGGCCTGGCCGAGCGCTCGGCCTGCCTGGTCTGCCCGGACCATGTCACGCACAGCAAGCCGGACCCGGAGATGGTGCTGCTGGCCTGCCGGCAACTGGATGTCGATCCCCAGACTGCCCTGTTCATCGGCGACGACCTGCGCGACATCGAGTCGGGCCGCGCCGCCGGCAGCAAGACGGTGGCGGCGCGCTACGGCTACATCCATCCGGACGACCACCCCGAGCACTGGGGTGCCGACGCCATCATCGACCATCCGCTGGAATTGCGTGCGCTGCTCGATCGCGCACTGTGCGGCTGCTAGGGGTTCAGATGTTCGACTACCAGGCTCCGGCCGAGCTGCTCAAAGATCGGATCATCCTCGTCACCGGCGCCAATCGCGGCATCGGCGCCGCCCTGGCCAAGGGCTGCGCCGCCCTGGGCGCGACCCTCATCCTCCAGGGCCGCGATGCCGCGGCGCTGGAGCAGGTGCGCCAGGAGATCCAGGCCGGCGGTGGCCGAGCCGAGACCCTGGTGCTGGATCTCGAACAGGCCGATGCGGCGGCCTATGCCGCCGTCGCTGAGCGCCTGCAGCGACGTCATGGTCGTCTGGATGGCCTGGTGCACAACGCCGGCCTGCTGGGGCCGCGGGTACTGCTGGAGCAGACGCCCGCCACGGCCCTGGCGCAGGTGCTGCAGGTCAACGTCCAGGCCGGCTTCGCCCTGACCCAGGCCCTGCTGCCCCTGCTCAAGGCTGCCGGTGAGGCTTCGGTCATCTTCACCTCCAGCAGTGTCGGTCGCCAGGGCCGGGCTGGCTGGGGCGCCTATTCGGTGTCCAAATTCGCCACCGAAGGCCTGATGCAGGTCTGGGCCGAGGAGCTTGAAGAAGCCGGTATCCGGGTCAACAGCGTCAACCCGGGCGGTACCCGTACCGCCATGCGCGCGGCGGCCTATCCCGAGGAGGACCCGGCCCGGGTGCCTGCGGCGGACGCCATCCTGCCGGTCTATCTCTATCTGCTCGGTCCGGCCAGCCAGGGCACCACCGGCCATGCGCTCAACGCTCAGTAACAGCGCCGGTCAGACGTGGAAGCGCTGCACCAGGCGCGAAAGTTCGTCACCCAGCTCAGCCAGCTCGCGGCTGGCCGAGGCCGTCGCCGCCATCGCCTGACTGGATTGATCGGCACCGTCGCGAATGCGCGTCACATTGACCGCGACCTCTTCGGCCACCCCACGCTGCTGGACCGCTGCCGCGGCGATCTGCTGATTCTTCTGCTGGATGCTGGCCACCGCCGTGGCGATACCGGCAAAGGCGCGCCGCGTGTCACCGGCACTGCCCAGGGTCCCGGCCAGCAGGGTCTCGCTCTGCTGCATCCGCGCGACCGCCTCGCCACTGCCCTTCTGCAGCACCACGATGAGCTGTTCGATCTCGACGCTCGACTGCTGGGTACGGCGCGCCAGGGCGCGGACCTCGTCGGCGACTACGGCGAAGCCGCGACCCTGTTCCCCGGCGCGCGCCGCCTCGATGGCCGCGTTGAGCGCCAGCAGATTGGTCTGCTCGGCCACCGCCTTGATCACGTCGAGCACGCTGCTGATCGCCTGGCTGTCGTGGGACACGCCCTGGAGCCGCTCGGCAGCGGCGCGAACGTCCACCCCCAGGGTCTCGATACCAGCCAGGCTGCGGCCGATCACCGCCTGGCCATCGCTGACCTGGCGTTCGGCCTGATCGCCAGCACCGGCAGCGGCCTCGGCGTCCGCGGCGACCCCCTGGGCCGTGGCGGCCAATTCGGCCATGGCCGCAGCCACCTGATCGGTTTCCTCCCGCTGGCGGGTCACGCCCAGCTGCGCCTCGCGCGCCTGCTCGGCCAGGGCGGCCGCGGACTGGCCGAGTCGGCCGATACCGCTCTGCAACTGCAGGACCATGCCGCGCAGCGCCGCCACCATGCTGGCGCTGGATCTCTGCAGCTGGCCGATCTCGTCACCCCGATCCACCGTCAATTCGACGTCCAGCTGGCCCTGGGCGATGCGTTCGGCAGCGGCGATCACCTTGCGCAACGGCTGAACGATGGCCAGGGTGATGATCAGCGCGGCCAGGGTGCCGACGATCAACGCCAGCAGGGCCACGCCACCGATGGTCAGCAGGCGCTTGGTCATCATCGCCTGCAGTTCGACTTCCTGTTGGCCGTAAAGGGCATCGACCCGCTGCACGGCGGTCTCGGCCAGGTTGGTCATGCGCGCGCCGGCGGCCTGCTCCTGGGCCAGGGCGGCGGCATAGTCGCCCAGGCGGCGGATGAATTCCTTGATGTTGGTGGAGACGTCCTGGATGACCGAGGAATAGGCCGGATCGCTCAGTTGCGGCTCGACCTTGGCCAACAGCTCCAATGCGGCGCTGGCCGACGGCAGCGGCTGGTCGTCCACCGTGCTCTTGCTCGCCCGCGCCTGGGCTTCGTCGAGGCTCTTGAGCATCAGGCGATAGAGTTCGCCGACCTGTTGCGACAGGGTCAGGAGTTCGGCGCCCTGCTTGCCGCCGGAGTCCTTGAGGGCATAGGCGCCGTCATCCAGCAGGCCGGATTGGAGGATGTCCAGGCTGTTGGCCGCGCCCTCCACGAGGAAGGCCGCTCCTTCCATGGCCAGACGGCGTGAGGTGTTGAGGCGCTCATAGTCGGCGAAGGCGGCGCCGTAGGCCTGGGTGGCCGCGCGGGCGGCGTCGATATCGGCCGCGTTGGCACTGCCCACCTCGGCCGCGAGCTGTCCCAGGTGATCGAGTACCACCGGCAGCGCCTGCCGCAGGTGCTCGGCCTGGGCCGCCTCGCCGCTGAGGCGAAAACCCTGCTCCAGGGCGCGGAGCTGCATCACCTGCCGGTTGACCGCGGCCATGTCGCGCAGGGAACCGAAGCGATGTTCCACGTCCTTGAGCGCGAGCCCGCCCTGCACGGCCACCACCAGGGTCAGCAGCAGCACCAGGCCAAAGCCCACGGCCAGTTTGGTCGCGGTTCGCCAATTGGCCAGGCGATAGCGGGCAATCCCTTTCATACGGCACCCCAATGGAATGAGTTCTACCGACGCTGTCGTCCGCAGAAGCCGATTCTTGAGGGGCTGGGGGGCTAACGGGCCGCTATCCGTCGCACGCGGTTATGCCGACGTCGCTTTGGATGGCGGCCGTTTGCCAGCCGCACGACCACTCAACGACCGGCGCGGGACTCGCGAATATAGAAGCTCGCCTTTTCGGCATTCTTCACGCAGCCGGTGTAGGCCTCGACCTGCTGTTGCGTCTTGGCGGTGGACAGCAGCGCCAGCGCCTTGGAATAGCTCACCGTACCGGAAAAGCCTTCGGCCTTGGCCAGGTCGAGCTCCTGCCAGGCGGAACGGGTCTGGGCGGCGCAGCTATCGCGATTGACCACCTTGCCCGAGCATCCTGCGAGTACCACGGCGGCCAGGGTGGCGGCCAGAACAGGAACCAGTTTCGCTTTCATCTCTTTGTCTCCTTGCGACCTGCAGCCGGCCGGAACGGCCGGATAACCGCAGCGTAGACCGCCAAGCGTGGAGGCTGTTCAGCGCCGGTTGCGCAGAAATTCGACCACGGCGGCCTGATCGCCACTGAAGATCACCCGGGAGGCCTTGCTCTCGCGCTGATAGGCGTACATGGGGTCGTAGTATTCCGCCAGCAGCCCCTCGATCCAGCCACGATGGGCCGCGACGTCGCCCGAGCGCTCCTGCTCCGCCAGGGCCTCTTCGAGGATGGCCGAGAGCCGCTGGAAGCGTTCCCCACCCAGACGCTTGGCGATGCCGGAAAGACTCCTGCGCAACTGCTCGGCGAACAGCGCGAAGCCCTGTTCGGGGCCGTGCAGGCCGATGAATTCCGCCGCCAGGTCGATGACATAGTCGCGCAGGATGCGCTCGATGCGGTTTTCCCGGCTGTCTTCCAGCCAGACCAAGGGGTACTGCTGCATGCCCTGGTGCAATTCCAGTGGCAGGGAGCAGCGACCGACCAGGCGCGATTCGTCTTCCAGCACGAATTGCGCCTGCCCTGCATGGCGGCGCCGCAGCAGATCGATGGCCAGGCTGTTCTCGAAATCGATCTGCCCCGGCTGTGGCGTGGCGCGCTTGCCGAAACTGGAGCCCCGGTGGTTGGCGTGACCTTCGAGATCGACGGCGTTGTCGAGCTGGGCCACCACCTCGGTCTTGCCGGTGCCGGTCATGCCGCCCACCACCACGAAGCCGCACTCGGCGAGCGCCTGCTGCAGCGTGTCGATGAGGAAGGTGCGCATGGCCTTGTAGCCGCCCACCACCCGTGGATAGGCAATGCCGGCTTCGCTGCGCAGCCATTCCTGGCTGATCTGCGAGCGCAAGCCGCCGCGAAAGCAATAGAGATAGCCCTCGGGATGCGCCCGGGCGAAGTCGGCCCAGGCCTGGATGCGCGTTTCCTTCACCGCCCCGGACACCAGTTGATGACCCAGCTGCAGCGCCGCCTGCTGGCCCTGCTGCTTGTAGCGGGTGCCGACGCGCTGGCGTTCCAGGTCGTTCATCAGCGGCAGATTGGTCGCCTGGGGAAAGGCACCCTTGCCGAACTCCACGGGGGCGCGGACATCGACCAGGGGGACATCGCTCAGGAACAGCGCCTGCAGGTCGCGGGCATCCTCACGCTGGCTCATCAGGCCACCTCGACCGCATGGGCACGCCGATCCACCAGTTGCCCTATGGGTTGCAGGGCCAGGCCCAGTTCCGCGGCGACGGCGAGGAATTCCGCCTCGCCCTCGGGCGCCACGGCCACCAGCAGGCCGCCGCTGGTCTGGGGATCGCACAGCAGTTGGCGGCGGTCTTCGGCCAGCGGGGCGATACGGCTGCCGTAGCTGTCGAAGTTGCGCTCGGTCCCGCCGGGCACGCAGCCCTGCTGCAGGTAGAACTCCACCCCTTCGAGGCGGGGGATGGCGGCGAAGTCGAGTTCGGCGGTGAGGCCACTGCCGTCGGCCATCTCCACCAGGTGGCCGAGCAGGCCGAAGCCGGTGACGTCGGTCATCGCCGTGACCCCGGTCAGGCGACCGAAGCGACTGCCGGGACGATTGAGCTGGCACATGGTGTCGCGCGCCAGATGGCGATCCTCGGGCCGCAGCAGGGCGCGCTTCTCGGCGGTGGTGAGGATGCCGATGCCCAGCGGCTTGGTCAGATAGAGACGACTGCCCAGGGTCGCGGTGTCGTTGCGCTTGAGGTGGCGCCTTTCCACGATCCCGGTGACGGCCAGGCCGAAGATCGGCTCGGGGGCGTCGATGGAATGACCGCCAGCCAGGGGAATGCCGGCCTCGTCGCAGACCCGCCGGCCACCGGCGATGACTTCGCGCGCCACTTCCGGCGGCAGCACGTTGACCGGCCAGCCGAGGATGGCGATGGCCAGCAGCGGATCGCCACCCATGGCGTAGATGTCGCTGATGGCATTGGTGGCGGCGATGCGGCCGAAATCGAAGGGGTCATCGACGATAGGCATGAAGAAATCGGTGGTGGAGACCACCCCGCGCTCGTCATCCAGCCCATAGACCGCCGCGTCGTCGCGCGAGGCATTGCCCACCCACAGCCGCGGATCCAGGTGCTGGGCGCCGCTGCCGGCCAGGATGGTCTCCAGGGTCTTGGGGGCGATCTTGCAGCCACAACCGGCACCGTGGCTGTATTGGGTGAGGCGAATGGGATCGGTCATCGTTACTCCGGTTCAGCGATGGCGCTGGTTCGACAGGCAGCGCGAAGGGGCGTAATAGTAGCAAATGCCCGTCTGCTGGCGGGCACCGGCCGCGCTTAACAGATCGCCCGCCAAAGCAAAAGGGCTGTTTTCTGAGGGTAATCCACAGTTGCTGTGGATAACCTCGTGGAAAACCTCCAGCTGACCCCGGACAAGCGAGCGGCGGTGCGGCGATTGACGAACTGGCGATTTTTTAGCCGGTCCGCCAACTATTTTTTCCCGTTGCAGGGTAGCGAATGGAAGCGCCGTGCGTTATGGCCAGGGTGCGCTAGCATTGGCGGTTTCCCCGGTCATAGCAGTGCTCATGTCTTCCTCAGCGACTTCCCATCTCACGTCCTGGCAACGCGGCCTGCTGCTCGCCAGCCTCATGCTCATCGCCCTCAACCTGCGCCCGGCCCTCTCCAGCCTGGCGCCCCTGCTGCGGCAGATCGAGGCCAGCACGGGCCTGTCCAGCAGCGCCATCGGCCTGCTCACCACCCTGCCGGTGCTCTGTCTGGGGTTGTTCGCGCCCCTGGCGCCGCGCCTGGCGCGCCGCTGGGGCAGCGAACGCACCCTGGGCGCCATCCTGGCGCTGCTTGCCTGTGGCATCGTCCTGCGCAGCCTGCTGCCGCCCCTGGGGCTGTTTCTCGGCAGCCTGATCGCCGGCGCCTGCATCGGCATCCTTGGCGTGCTGCTGCCGGCCCTGGTCAAGCGCGACTTTCCCGCCCAGGCCGGCCAGCTGATGGGGCTCTACACCATGATGCTGTGCATAGGCGCCGCCGTGGCCGCCGGGGCCACCGCGCCCCTTGCCGAAGCCTTCGACGGCCACTGGCAGCCCGCCCTCGCCGCCTGGGCCCTGGTCGCCGTGATCGCTTTGCTGGTCTGGCTGCCACAGCTGCGCCAGGCGCCCACGACCGCACCGGCGCGGGGTGCTGGCGGCTCGCTGTGGCGCAATCGGCTGGCCTGGCAGATCACCCTCTACATGGGCTTGCAGTCGTCGCTGGCCTATATCGTCTTCGGCTGGCTGCCGACCCTGCTGATGGATCGCGGCCTGGGCATGGTGCAGGCCGGCCTGATGTTGTCGGGCTCGGTGATGACCCAACTGGTCAGCGCCCTCACCGCCCCCTGGCTGGCGACCCGCTGCCAGGACCAGCGCCTGGCCATCGTGGTGGTGATGAGTCTGACCCTCGCCGGCCTGCTCGGCTGCCTGTACGCCCCCGTCGGCAGTCTCTGGCTGTGGGCGGTGATCCTCGGCCTGGGTCAGGGCGGCACCTTCAGCCTGGCCCTCGCCCTGCTTGTGCTGCGCTCGCGGGACGCGGAAACCGCCGGGCGGCTGTCGGGCATGGCCCAGGGCGCGGGCTACAGCCTGGCCTCGCTCGGTCCACTGCTGGTGGGCATCATCCACGACGCCACCCACGGCTGGGCGCCCATGGGCGTGCTCTTTACCCTGATCGCCGTGCTGGCCACGCTGTTCGGCCTGGGCGCAGGGCGGACCCGCTACGTCAACGACGTCTAGCGGCAATAGAGCCCGGCGGCGCGACCGGCTTCGGTCTGCAGCCGCGGCGCGCGGATTCCCGCCTCGCGCAGGGCGCTCTGCCAGGCTGTGGCCTGCACGCCGCCGAGGATCACCGCCACATCGCCATTGAGCGCCAGGGCCGCCGCGAGGCGGGCGATCCAGGGTTGCTCTGGCGCCCGTTCCAGGGCGGGCAAGAGCAGTTGGCCGTCGCGCTGCAATTCCTTGAGCAGGGTGGCGGCGCTCGGCAACAGTTCAGGCAGGGGCTGGCCGGCCTGCAGCCGCTCGGCATGCAGGTAGCCGCGACGATTGCCACGGGTGATGCCATAGAGGGTCAGCACCGTCTGCGGCTCTGCCAGTTGCAGCACCAGCAGCCCCTGCTGATCATC
Organism: Pseudomonas sp. BAV 4579; assembly: GCF_009765395.1. Classification (NCBI taxonomy): domain Bacteria; kingdom Pseudomonadati; phylum Pseudomonadota; class Gammaproteobacteria; order Pseudomonadales; family Pseudomonadaceae; genus Pseudomonas; species Pseudomonas sp. BAV 4579. The sequence goes on from NZ_WHOV01000028.1 coordinate 78,159, forward strand.
CGGCCCATAGAGCATGGCTTCGCCCAGCAGGCTGTTGGCGATGACATTGCTGGCGCCGCAATCACGCCCTTCGCACCAGTAGAGCAGCGTCGCGCCCTGCTGCTGCAGGCGCTGCCGTTCGCTGTCCAACCGTGCCAGCGGCGGATGACCGCTGGCCAGTTCGAAGGTCTGGGTCAGCAGTTGGCCTTCCAGCTGCAGCGAGTCCTCCAGGCGCAGCCGACCGCCAATGCGACTGACCGGTCCCAGTGGATAGAGGCGTTCGGCGTTGGCCGGTCCGCTTTCGCGCACGAGCTGGGCATGATCCATGGGCGCGATCTCCGGCAATACCTCCGCCTGCGCCATCCCGGCGGACAGCAGCAGGCCGATCAGCAGAGAGCGTCGAACGGAGGAAAAGCGCGAGCAAAACGGACGGCTAGGCATGCCGCATTATTCGTCGTGCCCGGTGCCGGCGGCAAAGAGGGCATTGAAACAATCTGCGACGGCCTGGGCGCCCGTGGCATCGTCCAGATGCAGATGGTGCCCGCCCGGCAGTTCATGGAGACGGACATTCGGCTGCTGCCGTGCCAGGCACATGGCCTCGGCATGGGGCGCCACCAGGCCGCCCGCGGCCACCACCAGCGCCGTCGGGCAACGCACGGCACCCAGACAGGCGGCGGCCTGTTCCGGCGTGAAGCGGATCCGGCTGGGCAGGCGCAAGCGCGGATCGGAGCGCCAGGTGTAGCCGCCGGGCACCGCCATCAGGCCGCGCTCGGCAAGCAACTCGGCGGCTTCGCGACTGACCGTCAGGGCGCCCTTCAACCGCGCCGCCACGGCGTCTTCCACTGTGGCGTAGACCGGCTTGCGCCGATTGGGCACTTCCAGTTCGGCGAGCAAGGCCTTGCCCAGCTTCTCGGCGACCTCCTCCGCCGGCGTGGTGTAGGGCAGCAGGCCATCGATCAGCGCCAGGCGCTCGATCTGCTCCGGCAGGGCGGCGGCGGCGATGACGCCAACGATGGCCCCCATGGAATGCCCGAGCAGGCCGAAGCGGCCCCAGCCCAGTTGCCGGGCTGCGGCGAGCACGTCCAGCCCATAGTCCTGAATGGCATAGCCGACGCCCGCGGGGCGATGTGCCGACAGGCCATGTCCGGGCAGGTCCAGGGCGACGATGCGCAGACCGTGCAGCCGCGGGGCGAGCTGGGCGAAGGTCATGGCATTGTCGAGCCAGCCATGCAGCGCCAGCACCGGATAGCCGTCTTCCGGGCCGAAGACCCGGGCGCTCAGCTCGATATGAGGCAACTCCAGGCGCAATTCCTGCACCTGGGCGGTCATGAATCCGGCTCCGCCGACGACAGTGCGGGCTTCATGCCTGGGAGGCGTCCCGCTGCAAGGCGACCACGGCTACCGTCAGGCGCGAGACACAGGTCAGGCGTCCCTCGTCATCGCTCAGACGGATATCCCAGACATGGCTGCTGCGCCCCAGATGCAGGGGCCGGGCCACCGCCGTCACCCGCCCGGACCGGACCCCGCGCAGGTGGTTGGCATTGATTTCCTGACCCACGCAATAGAAGCGCGAGCGATCCACGCAAAGCATGCTGGCGATCGAGCCCACGGTTTCCGCCAGGGCCACCGAGGCGCCGCCATGCAGCAGCCCCATCGGCTGGTGAGTGCGGCGGTCGACCACCATGCTGGCGGTCAGGCTGCTGTCGTCCCAGGCCTCGATGCGCATGTCCAGGTGTTCGGCCAGGGTGTTCTCGAGCGCACGCTCGAGGTCCGCGGGATCCGGAAGGGTCTGCCAGATGCTCATGTACTTTCCTTGCAAGGGCGTCAGGCGTGGAAGCGACTGACCAGATCGAAACCGCCGGCCAGGGGCAGTGGCGCTTCCAGGCACAGCAGGGAGGCGGTGCCCATGGCCACCGGCGCCTGCCGATGACCGTGCAGCAACCAGCCGGCCAGTTCACCGACGAAGGGATTGTGGGTCACCAGCAGCAGCTCCTCCACCTCCAGTCGCGCCAGTTCCGCCAGGGCGCGCTCCGGCTCGCCGTCGGGCGTGGCCCAGGAGCAGCTGCGCACCTCGCCCGGCCAGCCCAGTTGCTGCCGGACCAGGGCCGCCGTCTGCTGCGCGCGCACATAGGGACTGGCCAGGATGAGCTGCAGCTTTGCTTCCTGCAGCTGCAGGGCGCTGCGCAGCACCTCGGCGCGACCGGCCGCGGTCAGCTCGCGCACCTCGTCGCTCGACGCCCGCGCTTCGGCTTCGCCATGGCGCAGCAGCCAGAGCCTCATGGCGCGGTGGCGGAGCGGTCGTCGGGTTGCGCGGTGGCCGGCCAGTCGGCGAAGGGCCAGGGCTTTACTTCGCTGGCGAAGGTGCCGAAGCGGACGATCTGCGCCAGATAGGCGCCCAGGGCGGCGCCGAAGGCGATCAGCCCGGGATTGGCCTCGCCCTTGATCAGGCGCACCACCAGTTGCACCAGTACCACCACCGCCAGCACGTACTGCGCACCCAGCCAGACGAACAGGAACAGCAGCATCCAGATCAGGCGCAGGCCCAGCAGCTCGCGGGAATGCTCGGGTTGAGACATGGGAATTCCTCTTTTCAGACAGTGTAGCGGCTCAATTAAAAGGGACGTCCGCCACATCGACATCGGTCTTGGGCTCACCGCCCATCAGGGCCTCGATCACCTGGCCCAGGCTGCGACCCTCGAACAGGATCGCATAGAGGCCGTTGACCAGGGGCATGTAGACGCCCAACTCATCCGCTTTTTCCTTGAGCACGCGCAGGGTGTTGACGCCCTCGGCGGTCTCGCCGATCTGCGCCACCGCCTCGTCCAGGGTCTGTCCCCGACCGAGGGCATGGCCCACCCGGTAGTTGCGGCTCTTCTCCGACGAGCAGGTCACGATCAGGTCCCCCACCCCGGCCAGGCCCAGGTAGGTGATGGGATTGGCGCCACGCTGCACGGCGAAGCGGGTCATTTCGGCCAGGGCCCGGGTAATCAGCATGCTGCGGGTGTTCTCGCCCATCGCCAGGGCCGCGGCCATGCCGGCGATGATGGCGTAGACATTCTTCAGGGCACCGGCCAGCTCCACGCCGAGGCGGTCGGCGCTGGCATAGACGCGGAAGGTGCGGCCGTGCAGCGCCGCCTGGACCTGCCGGCAGACCTCTTCGTCTTCGCTGGCTACCACCGTGGCGGTGAGCTGATGCTCGGCGATCTCGCGGGCGAGGTTGGGCCCGGAGATGATGCCGATGCGCGCCCGCGGCACAATTTCCGCGAGGATCTCGCTCATCAGCATGAAGGAATGCGCCTCGATGCCCTTGGTGGTGCTGACCAGAAAACGCCCTTCCAGTTGCTGGGCGATGGGCGCCAGCGCCTGGCGCAGCGCGCTGGACGGCAGCGCCACCAGGATCAGTTCGCAGCCCTGGATGGCGCCCTGCAGGTCACTGGTGGCCTCCACCGCGGCGTGCACCTTGATGCCCTTCAGGTAGCGTGGATTCTCGCGCTCGCGACGGATGGTCTCGGCCTGTTGCGGATCACGCATCCACAGGCGCACCGGCAGCCCGTTCTCGGCGACCAGATTGGCCAGGGCGGTACCGAAACTGCCGCCGCCCAGGACGGCGATGGGGGATTGGACTGTCATCGAAACTCTCGGCTTCACCGCGATCGCGCGGCCTCGTTGCCAGTATACGGCAGCCGCTCGCGCGGCTCAGAGCCTGTTCATGATCTGCTGCGCGTCGGCCAAACGGCGTTGAAAAGCTCTTCGGAATGCTCATTTACCACTCGTAAACTCCGCTTCCTCAGGCCTTTTCGCCTTGCTTGGCTCTAGCTCGCGTGATCCTGAACAGGCTCACAGGATGGAGAATTGACTGCGGAAAGTGCACAATGGTCCGTTAACGAGCGGGGCGCTGGCCTGTGACTTTCCCCATGCCCCGGCAGTCTACTGCTACACGAAGCCATACCCAGAGCGACCATTGGAGTCGCCAGGGCCTGGACCTAGGCCAGCTACAGGAGCTTGCATGACCAAACAACACGCCTTTACCTACGAAGACTTGCTGCGCTGCAGCCGTGGCGAGCTCTTCGGTCCGGGCAATGCCCAATTGCCCGCACCGAACATGCTGATGATCGATCGGATCGTGCATATCAGTGAGGTAGGCGGGAAATACGGCAAGGGCGAACTGGTGGCGGAACTCGATATCCTTCCCGACCTCTGGTTCTTCGGCTGCCATTTCGAAGGAGATCCGGTAATGCCGGGCTGCCTGGGCCTGGATGCCATGTGGCAACTGGTCGGTTTCTACCTTGGCTGGCAGGGCAATCCGGGTCGCGGTCGCGCCCTGGGCTCTGGTGAAGTGAAGTTCTTCGGCCAGGTACTGCCGACCGCCAAGAAGGTCACCTACAATATCCATATCAAACGCACCATCAACAGGTCGCTGATTCTCGCCATCGCCGATGGCACCGTAAGCGTGGACGGCCGCGAGATCTACTCCGCCGAAGGTCTGCGCGTTGGCCTGTTCACTTCCACCGATAGCTTCTAAGGGCTTTTCGCATGCGTCGCGTCGTCATTACCGGTCTGGGTATCGTTTCGTGCCTGGGCAATGATAAAGACACCGTTTCCGCCAACCTGCGCGCAGGCCGTGCCGGCATCCGTCACAATCCGGAATATGCCGAAATGGGTCTACGCAGTCAGGTTTCCGGTTCCATCGACCTGAACCTCGAAGAATTGATCGACCGCAAGGTCAAGCGCTTCGTCGGCGATGCCGCTGCCTACGCCTATCTGGCGATGGAGCAGGCGATCAAGGACTCCGGCCTGGCCGAAGACCAGGTTTCCAATCCCCGTACCGGCCTGATCGCCGGCTCCGGTGGCGCTTCCACCTTCAACCAGATGGAAGCCCTGGACATCCTGCGCGAGAAGGGCGTCAAGCGCGTCGGTCCCTACCGCGTGACCCGGACCATGAGCAGCACGGTCTCCGCCTGCCTGGCTACCCCCTTCAAGATCAAGGGCCTGAACTACTCCGTAGCCTCGGCCTGCGCCACCAGCGCCCACTGCATCGGCCTGGCCATGGAGCAGATCCAGCTCGGCAAGCAGGACGTCGTCTTCGCCGGCGGCGGCGAGGAAGAGCACTGGACCCAGAGCATGCTGTTCGATGCCATGGGCGCGCTCTCCAGCGACTACAACGAGACGCCGGAAAAGGCCTCCCGTGCCTACGACAGCAAGCGTGACGGTTTCGTCATCGCTGGCGGCGGCGGCATGGTGGTGGTCGAGGAACTCGAACACGCCCTGGCCCGGGGCGCCAAGATCTACGCCGAGATCGTCGGCTACGGCGCGACCTCCGATGGCTACGACATGGTCGCCCCGAGCGGCGAAGGCGCCATCCGCTGCATGCAGCAGGCGCTGTCCACCGTCGATGGCGAGATCGACTACCTGAACACCCACGGCACCTCCACCCCGGTGGGCGACGTGGCCGAGATCAAGGGCGTGCGCGCCGTGTTCGGCGACAAGGCTCCGGCCATCAGCTCGACCAAGAGCCTGTCCGGTCACTCCCTGGGCGCGGCCGGTGTGCACGAGGCCATCTACTGCATGCTGATGATGGAAGGCAACTTCATCGCCGGCTCGGCCAACATCGACGAGCTGGATCCGGAGGTCGCCGACCTGCCGATCCTGCGCGAGACCAAGGAAGACGCCAAGCTGGACCTCATCATGAGCAACAGCTTCGGCTTTGGCGGCACCAACGCCACCCTGGTCCTGAAGCGCTGGCAGGGCTGATAGCCCTCGCTTGTGTGACCCAAACGGCGCCTCTGGCGCCGTTTTTCATTTCTGCACCTTGCCGGCTGAACCGGTCCCAGGCCCCGCGGTCGAAGGCGCCGGCACTTCGCCTGCGAACCTCCAGGAAGAATGGATTCAGCAGCGTGAATAGCTTAATCTCGCGCCGCTTCGCTGTGTCTGCGCAGCCGCCCTAGACAGCGCTGTCCGGACATGCCGGACAGAAACAAGAAACTGTAGTACCCATGGAGCCCCAATGCACAATCAAAACCAGAGCTACCGCGGACCCTTGATCGTCCTCACCATGCTGTTCTTCATGTGGGGTCTGATCACCTCGCTGAACGACATCCTCATTCCCCACCTCAAGGCAGTCTTCACCCTCAGCTATCTGCAGGCCTCGCTGATCCAGTTCTGCTTCTTCACCGCCTACTTCATCGTGTCCTTCCCGGCGGGTCGCCTGGTGGAAAGCCTGGGCTACAAGAAGGGCATCATCGTCGGCCTGCTCACCGCCGGCGTCGGTTGCGTGCTGTTCTACCCGGCGGCCGGAGCCCAGTCCTACGGCTTCTTCCTGACCGCTCTGTTCGTCCTGGCGGCCGGTATCACCGTGCTGCAGGTGGCAGCGAATCCCTATGTCACCATCCTCGGCAAGCCGGAAACCGCGGCCTCGCGCCTCAACCTGACCCAGGCCTTCAACTCCCTGGGTACCACCGTCGGCCCGCTGGTGGGCGCGGTGACCATCCTGGCACTGGTCGGCGAAGACTCCGCCGCCCACTCGGTGCAGCTGCCCTACCTGATCCTGGCCGGCATGCTGGTGGCCCTGGCGGTGATCATCGGCCTCTTCCGCCTGCCGCAGATCAAGGACACCGAACAGGACAACGCTACTGATGAGAACGCCCTGACCGCCAGCAGCGTCTGGGCCTATCGCCACCTGCTGCTCGGCGTGGTCGGCATCTTCATGTACGTGGGCGCGGAAGTCTCCATCGGCAGCTACCTGGTGAGCCTGATGGAAAGCCCGGATGTGGCCGGCCTGAACGCCGCCACCGCCGCCAAGTACCTGTCGCTTTACTGGGGTGGCGCCATGATCGGTCGCTTCATCGGCGGTGTGATCATGACCAAGGTGCGGCCGAATCTGGTGCTGACCTTCAACGCCATCGCCATTGGCGTACTGCTGGCCATCGCCGTGCTGCAAGGTGGCAAGGTCGCCATGTGGTCCCTGCTGACCATCGGCTTCTTCAACTCCATCATGTTCCCGACCATCTTCTCCCTGGCGCTCAAGGGCCTGGGCAAGTTCACCTCCAAGGGTTCGGGCCTGCTGTGCATGGGTATCGTCGGTGGCGCGCTGGTGCCGGCCATCCAGGGCTACTTCGCCGACACCATCGGCCTGCTGCCCTCCTTCCTGATCCCGCTGGTCTGCTACCTCTACATCCTGTTCTACGGCGTGATGGGCTATCGCCCCACCCTGCGTCGCTGATCCAATCCCGAAGCGCTGGCGGCCTGCCAGCGCTTCGCCCCTCCTGCCGCTACCCGCCCCTCTCCCTATACCTCTGCCTCGACAACCCGGCTGCCTGGCGGGTCGTACGCGTCTGTCCGGCGCTCACGGGTCATTCCCCCAGCCCCTACCAGCCCTTCGGCAGGAGGGGGCTCGCAAGACCCGCCCAGGACGCCCTGCCGCTCTTCGCCTTTCGCCCAGCCCGGCTGCCACTCCGCCCGTGATGGAGCTGCCGCCCTGACACCTAGCCGTCACCCTGAGCCCCGTCGACTGACCGCTCGGCACTCTCAGCCAGGCACGCCACCGCCGACCTCCCGCACCGTATCCTGGGCAAAAGAAAACGCCCGTATCTTTCGACACGGGCGTTTGGCAGTTACCGCAGGACCGCTCCAGGAGCGGCCTTGCGTCAGGCTCAGGCAGTCTGGCGAGCTTCCTCGACTTCGACGGCGTTCGGGCCGCGAGCGAGTTCGGTCTTCAGGGTCTGCTCGTCCAGCTGGCCGCACCACTTGGCGACCACGATGGAGGCCACGCCGTTGCCGACCAGGTTGGTCAGGGCGCGGGCTTCGGACATGAAGCGGTCGATACCCAGGATCAGCGCCAGGCCGGCGACCGGTACGTGACCGACGGCGGACAGGGTGGCGGCCAGCACGATGAAGCCGCTACCGGTGACGCCCGCAGCGCCCTTGGAGGAGATCAGCAGCACCAGCAGCAGGGTGATCTGGTGGGTAATGTCCATCTGGGTATTGGTGGCCTGGGCGATGAACACCGCAGCCATGGTCAGGTAGATGGCGGTACCGTCGAGGTTGAAGGAGTAGCCGGTGGGGATCACCAGGCCAACCACCGACTTCTCGGCACCCAGCTTCTGCATCTTGGTCAGCATGCGCGGCAGGGCGGACTCGGAAGACGAGGTGCCCAGCACGATCAGCAGTTCTTCACGGATGTACTTGATGAACTTGAGGATGCTGAAGCCGTGCAGGCGCGCCACGGCGCCCAGTACCAGCAGCACGAACAGCAGGCAGGTGATGTAGAAGCAGGCCATCAGGTAGCCCAGCTGCACTAGGGTGCCGACGCCGTATTTGCCGATGGTAAACGCCATGGCACCGAAGGCGCCGATGGGGGCGAGCTTCATGATGACGTTGATGATGTTGAAGAAGACGTGGGAGATGCGGTCGATGAAGTTGAACACCAGTTGACCGGTCTCGCCCAGGCGATGCAGGGCGTAGCCGAACAGCACGGCGAAGAACAGGACCTGCAGGATCTCACCGGTAGCGAAGGCGTTGACGACCGTCGAGGGGATGATGTTCAGCAGGAAATCGATGGTGGTCTGCTTTTCCGCGGCAGCGGCATAGGCCGCGATGCCCTTGGTGTCCAGGGTGCTGACGTCGACGTTCATGCCGGCGCCCGGCTGGACGATGTTGACCACGATCAGGCCGATCAGCAGCGCGATGGTGGAGAAGATCTCGAAGTACAGCAGCGCCATGCCGCCGGTCTTGCCCACGGCCTTCATGTTCTGCATGCCGGCGATACCGGTCACCACGGTGCAGAAGATGATGGGTGCGATGACCATCTTGATCAGCTTGATGAAACCGTCACCCAGGGGCTTCATGGCAGCGCCGGTCTGGGGATAGAAGTGGCCGAGCAAGATGCCCAGGACGATCGCCAGGATCACCTGGAAGTAGAGACTCTTGTAGAGCGGCTGCTTGACGGGCACCTTGGGCGCGGGAGCTGTGGTAGTTGTTGTTGTATCGACGGTTGCTGTCATGGCTCGATCCCTTGTGGCCACTGCTGACGTCCTGTCTGAGTGGGCACTGACTGAAAGTGGCTCTCTCATCCTGAGAGCTTTTTGTTGTGGATCCGGTGGCCGTGCGACGGTGACACCAGCATCTGGCAAGATATAAGCAATCGCCGTTCCACTTCTTGGTGCGCAATCAAAGGGCCAGCTTTCATGCACCTTTCAGTCGAAAGTCTAGTTGCCAGAAGCGGGCGGAACCCCGCCATCCGACGGAAACCGGCGGAAATCCCCCCGGGCCCGAGGCGGTTTTCCGCCAGCCGGAGTCGGTAGTCGACTATTCTTTACGCGCCTTTTCATCGGAGCCCGTCGTGATCCGTTGCTGTCTTCCCCGAGTGGTCGGCTGAGATGCCTGCCCTGCCCGCCTCCGACCTGCCCGGCTGCTGCACGCCGCCCGAGCCGCTGCCGCCGCTGGCTGCCGAGCTCGACGCCCTCGCCCTGCGGCACTGCCGCTTCGATCCCGCCCAGGTGAGCTTCGAGCGCGACGCCCTGCGCCTCGGCGCCCTGCCGCCGGACAACATCCGTCGCGCCGTGGCCAAGCGCCAGGCCGAATACCTGGCCGGTCGTCTCTGTGCCCGCGAGGCCCTGCGCCAGTTGAGCGGCACCGCCGTCGTCCCCGGCCATCGCACTACGGACCGTGGGCCCGCCTGGCCTTCCGGCTGGGTCGGTGCCATCACCCATAGCCATGGCTGGGCAGCCGCCGTGGTGGGCAAGGCACGGGACTACCTGGGCCTTGGTCTGGACGTGGAAACCCTGCTCGAACCGGACAAGGCCCTGCGCCTGGCCGAGCAGATCCTCACCCCGGCCGAACGGAAACGCCTGCAGCCGCTGGACGAAAGGCAGCAGGCCTTTGCCATCACCCTGGCCTTTTCCGCCAAGGAGAGTCTGTTCAAGGCGCTGCATCCCCAGGTCGGGCAGATGTTCTTCTTCCAGGACGCCGAGATCCTCGCCATGGATCCCGGCGGCAACTTCGATCTCCGGCTGCTGATCGAGCTGTCGCCGCGCTGGTCCGCCGGAACCGCGCTGCGCGGTCACTTCCGCCTGGACGAAGAAGATCGGCTGTTGACGCTGGTCGCGCCTCGTCACTGAGTGACGCTATATAGAGGAAGCCTGCCCTGGTCGATCAGGCGCACGGACGCCGGCCGGGGCAGAACGTCGCAGCGGGCATCGAACGTTTTCTTATGGTGGAGAGGGTGCTCATAGCGAACCGGTATATCCCTTGCCGCTTACGTCTCACCACACCCGTCGTGTTGTACGTTATTTGACCACTCCGCTCTGAGCCCAGCCTTCACGCGCACTGGCCAGGTACCACCCCCAGGATACCCCCCAGTCCCGAACAGCTTATCCACGTCTTATCCACAGCCGAAAATGTGATAAACGCGACATCTAGTGGCCCTTGCACCCCCACACCACCATATATAGCAGTTCGTCGGTATGACCCGGGACGGCGAAACACCCCTCTGTCAAGACTGTCTTCCCTAGCGAGGAGGGCTTATCCTGTTGCCCGAATCATGAATTTTCAGGGTCCTTGACCCCGAACGCCGATTCCCTCGGGAATCGGTGACAGTACGGCTTTTCGTTGGAATCTTCAGGGATAAGGACGCGATCAGCAGTCGTCGCGCAGGCCCAGACCAACACTTTTCCGGATCGCCGGCTCGCCGACGATCCCCTCTTTCCGATCAAGGGAGTTCCGCATGCACACCGACCTGACCCGCGAGCAAGCCCAGCAGGGCCGCCCGGCGCAAGATGACAGCCAGGACCTGGGCGCCACCGCCCCCGGTCAACTGCGCGTCATCAAGCGCAACGGTACCGTCGTCCCCTATACCGACGACAAGATCACCGTGGCCATCAGCAAGGCTTTCCTCGCCGTGGAAGGCGGTAACGCCGCGGCTTCTTCGCGCATCCACACCACCGTCAAGCAGCTCACCGACCAGGTCAGCAGCACCTTCAAGCGCCGCATGCCCTCCGGTGGCACCATCCACATCGAAGAGATCCAGGACCAGGTCGAACTGGCCCTGATGCGCGCCGGCGAACAGAAGGTCGCCCGCAGCTACGTGATCTACCGTGAAGCCCGCAGCCAGGAGCGCAAGCAGGGCGCCGTCAGCGATATCGCCGAGCCGCACCCGAGCATCCGCGTCACCAAGGCCGACGGCACCACCCAGCCGCTGGACATGGGCCGCCTGAACACCATCATCACCGAAGCCTGCGAAGGCCTCGAAGAGGTGAACGGCGAGCTGATCCAGAAGGAGACGCTGAAGAACCTGTACGACGGCGTGGCCGAGAAGGACGTCAACACCGCCCTGGTGATGACCTCCCGCACCCTGGTCGAGCGCGAGCCCAACTACTCCTACGTCACCGCCCGCCTGCTGCTGGACAGCCTGCGCGCCGAAGGCCTGAGCTTCCTCGGCGTCGCCGAATCCGCCACCCACCACGAGATGGCCGACCTCTACGCCAAGGCCCTGCCCGCCTATGTCGCCAAGGGCGTGGAGCTGGAGCTGCTGGACCCGAAACTGGCCAGCTTCGACCTGGAGCGCCTGGGCGCCGCCATCGATCACGAGCGCGACCAGCAGTTCACCTACCTGGGTCTGCAGACCCTGTACGATCGCTACTTCCTGCACAGCCATGGCACCCGCTTCGAGCTGCCGCAGCTGTTCTTCATGCGCGTGGCCATGGGCCTGGCGCACATGGAGAAAGATAAAGAAGCCCGCGCCATCGAGTTCTACAACCTGCTGGCCAGCTTCGACTACATGGCGTCCACCCCGACGCTGTTCAACGCCGGCACCCTGCGTCCGCAGCTGTCCAGCTGCTACCTGACCACTGTGCCCGACGACCTGTCCGGCATCTATGGCGCCATCCACGATAACGCCATGCTGTCGAAGTTCGCCGGCGGCCTGGGCAACGACTGGACCCCGGTGCGCGCCCTGGGCTCCTACATCAAGGGCACCAACGGCAAGAGCCAGGGCGTCGTGCCCTTCCTCAAGGTGGTCAACGACACCGCCGTGGCGGTCAACCAGGGCGGCAAGCGCAAGGGCGCGGTCTGCGCCTACCTGGAAACCTGGCACCTGGACATCGAGGAATTCCTCGAACTGCGCAAGAACACCGGTGACGACCGTCGGCGTACCCACGACATGAACACCGCCAACTGGATTCCCGACCTGTTCATGAAGCGTGTCTTCGAGGACGGCAACTGGACCCTGTTCTCCCCCGCCGACGTGCCCGACCTGCATGACCTCTATGGCAAGGCCTTCGAAGAGCGCTACGAGTACTACGAAGCCCTGACCGAGTACGGCAAGCTCAAGCTGCACAAGACCATCAAGGCCAAGGACCTCTGGCGCAAGATGCTGTCCATGCTGTTCGAGACCGGCCACCCGTGGCTGACCTTCAAGGACCCGTGCAACCTGCGCAGCCCGCAGCAGCACGTGGGCGTGGTGCACAGCTCCAACCTCTGCACCGAGATCACCCTGAACACCAATAAGGACGAGATCGCCGTGTGCAACCTGGGTTCGGTGAACCTGGTGAACCACATCGTCGACGGCAAGCTGGACGTGGCCAAGGTCGCCCGCACCGTCAAGACCGCCGTGCGCATGCTCGACAACGTCATAGACATCAACTACTACTCGGTGCCCCAGGCGGAGAACTCCAACCTCAAGCACCGTCCGGTCGGCATGGGCATCATGGGCTTCCAGGATGCGCTGTACCTGCAGCACATCGCCTACGGTTCGGATGCCGCCGTGCAGTTCGCCGACACCTCCATGGAAGTGATCAGCTACTTCGCCATCCAGGCCTCCTGTGACCTGGCCGAAGAGCGTGGCAGCTACTCCAGCTTCCAGGGTTCGCTGTGGTTCCAGGGCATCCTGCCGATCGACTCCGAGAAGCGTCTGATCGAAGAGCGCGGCGCCAAGTACATCGAGGTCGACCTGTCCGAGACCCTGGACTGGGCCCCGCTGCGCGAGCGTGCCAAGAAGGGCATCCGCAACTCCAACATCATGGCCATCGCGCCGACCGCGACCATCGCCAACATCACCGGCGTGTCCCAGTCGATCGAGCCGACCTACCAGAACCTCTATGTGAAGTCGAACCTCTCGGGCGAATTCACCGTCATCAACCCCTACCTGGTACGCGACCTCAAGGCGCGCGGCCTGTGGGACTCGGTGATGGTCAACGACCTCAAGTACTACGACGGTTCCGTGCAGCAGATCGAGCGCATCCCGCAGGATCTGAAGGACCTCTACGCCACCGCCTTCGAAGTGGAGACCAAGTGGATCGTCGAGGCCGCCAGCCGTCGCCAGAAGTGGATCGACCAGGCCCAGTCGCTGAACCTGTACATTGCCGGCGCCTCGGGCAAGAAGCTCGACGTGACCTACCGCATGGCCTGGTTCCGCGGTCTGAAGACCACCTACTACCTCCGTGCCCTGGCTGCCACCAGCACCGAGAAGTCCACCATCAACACCGGCAAGCTGAACGCCGTGAGCGCCGATCCCATCACCGGCGTCCAGGCCAGCGCGGCTCCCGCCCCGGCGCAGAAGTTCGAAGCGGCGCCCGCCGCGGCACCGGCTCCGGTACCCAAGGCCTGCAGCCTCGACGATCCCGAGTGCGAAGCCTGCCAGTAACACCCCAAGCCCTCTCTTAGCAGAGGGCCGCTCTTTATCCCCTCTCCCTCTGGGAG
>NZ_WHOV01000253.1:0-3447 GCF_009765395.1 Pseudomonas sp. BAV 4579
AGCGATTTCCATGCGCCGGCCGAGTGGTCGGAGCTGGGCATGTACCGTCCGTTGCCCGAAGATCTGCCGCCCCTGTGGGCGCGCTTCAGTCAACCGCTATACCCTCAGATTCGGGAACCCCAATGAGCCAGTTCATCGAAATTCATCCGCAGAATCCCCAGCCGCGGCTGATTCGTCAGGCCGTGGAAATCATCCGGTCCGGCGGTGTCATCGCCTATCCCACCGATTCGTCCTATGCGCTGGGCTGCCGTATCGGCGAGAAGAGCGCGGTGGAGCGTATCCGCCGCATCCGCCAGCTCGACGACAAGCACAACTTCACCCTGGTGTGCTGCGATCTCTCCGAGCTGGGCATCTATGCCAAGGTGGATACCAGTGCCTTCCGCCTGCTCAAGGCCTATACCCCCGGGCCCTACACCTTCATCCTCAATGCCACCCGCGAGGTGCCGCGCATGCTGCTGCATCCCAAGCGGCGCACCATCGGCGTGCGGGTGCCCCAGCATCCCATCACCCTGGCGCTGCTGGAGGCCTTGGGCGAGCCCTTGATGAGCGTGAGCCTGATCCTGCCGGGGGATGACGAAGCCCTGGGCGATGCCTGGGAGATCCGCGAGCGTCTCGAGCATTTCGTCGACCTGGTGATCGAAGGCGGTCCGGGTGGCTTGCAGCCGTCCACCGTGATCAGCCTGGCCGACGACGAGCCGGAAGTGATCCGGGTCGGTGCCGGGGATCCGACGCCCTTCATGATCGAAGCATGAGCGAAGCCCTGGACCCCCAGCTGCTCGAACCCGAGCAGCTGCGCCTGGCGCTGGTCTATGGCGAGGCCTTCACCGAGCTGCCCCAGGACCTCTATATCCCGCCGGATGCCCTGGAGGTCTTTCTCGAAGCCTTCGAGGGACCGCTCGACCTGCTGCTCTATCTGATCCGCAAGCAGAACATCAATATCCTCGACATCCCGGTCGCCGAGATCACCCGGCAGTACATGAGCTATGTCGAGCTGATGAAGGCGGTGCAGCTGGAACTGGCCGCCGAGTACCTGCTGATGGCGGCGATGCTGGCGGAAATCAAGTCGCGCATGCTGCTGCCGCGCGCCGAAGGCCTGGACGCCGAGGAAGAGGACCCCCGCGCCGAACTGATCCGCCGCCTGCAGGAATACGAGCGCTTCAAGAAGGCCGCCGAGGATCTCGATGAGCTGCCGCGCGAAGGCCGCAACTTCGTGGTGCCCATCTTGCCGGCGCCGGATGCGCGGGCGCGCAAGCTGTTGCCCGAGGTGGACCTGGGCGAGTTGCTGCTGGCCATGGGCGAGGTCCTGCGCCACGCCGACCTGTTCGAGAGCCACCAGGTGACCCGCGAGGTGCTGTCCACCCGCGAGCGCATGAGCCAGGTGCTGGAGCGCCTCAAGGAGGGTGCCTTCGTGCCCTTCGTGGCGCTGTTCACCCTGGATGAAGGCCGGCTCGGTGTGGTGGTGACCTTCATGGCCATTCTCGAACTGGTCAAGGAATCCCTGGTGGAACTGGTGCAGAACGAGCCCTTCAGCCCCATCCATGTCCGCGCCCGGGTCAGAGACGCCGACGGGGAAGGGATCGCTCAGGCATAGGCCAGGGCGGCCGTCGCGGCAGCGCTCTTGCGTTTGCTCACTAACAGGCGGGCGCCTTCACCCGCCGCAGCCAGGGCTGCGGCTTCAGCCACGCTGGGGCTGCCGGTGTGCTGTAAGGCGACGGGACTCGGCGAGGCGACGCCCTGCTGCTGCGCCAGGCGTTCGGCGGAGAAGCCGTGCAACGGCAGCCGCCAGCGCTGGGCCAGGCTTTGCAGTCCGCTTTCCTGCAGTCGCCGGTCCACTGTCGCCAGGGCTGTCAGGCCGCTGGGGTCGCAGCCGGCTTCCTGCAGCACCTCTTGCGCCAGCTCGGCAAGCTCCTCCACCGAACAATCCCGACGGCAACCCAGGCCCAGGACCAGCGCCATCAGCCGTGCGGCGCCTGGCGACGGAACAGCCAGCTGCAGGCCAGTCCCAAGAGCAGCCAGAAGGGCAGATTGCTGGCCAGCACGGCGACCTGGAAATGCCGCTGCAACTCTTCCGGTGCCAGGCTCGCATGAGCGACGGGTTGAGGCGCACCCAGTAGATGGGGAATGACCAGTAGCCCAAGGGCAGCGATCTTGAAGCCGGGATGGCGGGCGAACGCCAGGAGGGCGAGCGCGGCAGCAGTGGCACCGGCAGTGCCTATCCACCAAGCCTGGCGTAGGGTGAGGTCGGCCGCGGCCGTGCCGGGTAGCTCCGGTGGTAGGCCCAGGCTCGGCGCGAGGCAGAAGGTGGCGTAGCCGGCCAGCCCCCACAGCAGGCCCTGGTAGGTCCGGTTCGGCGCGCGCAGGTTGAACAGGCCGGCGAGTACCAGGCCGAAACCCACGGCCACCACCAGGTTACCGCCGAAGGTCGATAGGGTGCGCGGCCAGCCATCTGCCGGGGCCCAGGCTTCTTCCTCGCCGTGACCCTGGTGCTCGGCCATGACCGGGGCTTCGGTCTGGATCTCGTAGGTTTCCGCCTGGAGGATGAGCGGCGTCATCCATAGGCTTTGCAGGACGCTCAGCAACAGGGCAGCGAGCAGCCCGGCCACGCCGGCACTGAAGGCGATACGCTGGACCATGGCCAACTCCTTCTAGTGGCAGGGGAAGCCTTCGCTGTGGCGGGTATCGTGGGCGCCGTTGTGCAGGGCCTCGACATGGGAGAAGCCCGCCAAGAACACCAGGCTCAAGCCGAGCAGGCAGGCGAGCAGGGTAGCGGTCAGACGTTGGGTGCGGGTATGGGTATGAGGCTGGGGCAGGGCGGTTGTCGCGCGGGTAGCGGTCATGGCAAGGCCTCGGAGTCGAAGCGGCAGGGACGCGCCAAGGCAGCGAGCCGCAGGCGGCCGCCGTCCAGCACGACCGCCCACCGCGGGTTGCTTGAAAGCGACAGGCCGGTCTCCGGACTCACGAGGGTCTCAAGGTGCGGTCTTGGCTACGCGTCGGCCTGGCTGCGTTGAAGCCCTTCGCGGAGTGCTCATTTACTCTCGTAAATTGCGCTTCCTTGCAGGGTTCCGCTTTGCCAGGCGCTAGCTCGCTCAAAACCGCATTCCCGTACGACTACTAGGATCGCCTTCCCCAGGCTTGCCGGCCGGGTGGCATCGTGATCCTGCGCTCGTCTACCGTTGCGGGGGCAGTGCCGGACTTGGACCGGCTTCCCGTTTCACCGCGACCCATGGCGGAGTCGCGACACCTGAAGCAACGGCGAGCAGACCACGGGCTTCCGCTACCGGTCAAGCCCCTTCGATTGACACCCCGGCGGGGCGCTCGTAGCCTGTCGGGCTTCGAGGTGCTCTAGGAGCCTGCCCATAATCTGCTGCGCGTCGGCCCAACTGCGTTGAAAACGCCTTCGGAATGCTCATTTACCATTCGTAAACTCCGCTTCCTCAGGCCTTTTCG
>NZ_WHOV01000254.1:0-224 GCF_009765395.1 Pseudomonas sp. BAV 4579
CTTGGTACCCAGCCCACCACGGCTACGGCCCAACGCATGATCTAGCGGTTCGTCCGGGCCCCCTTTTTTCCACCTCCCGCGGCGGCTCGTGTCGCGCGGATCGTGGTGGAATCGATCATCCAGGTGTCCAGATCCAGATAACCATCCTGGCGCAGTTTCAGGTGCAGACACGCCAGGATGCGCTCGAAGGTACCGTCGTCGCGCCAGTGTCGGAAGCGCTGGTA
>NZ_WHOV01000255.1:0-1506 GCF_009765395.1 Pseudomonas sp. BAV 4579
TCATCGAGCAGGCCGGAGGCCTTTCCGCTGTATTTGAGGCCGCTGACCTGGCTTCCGCCGGCTAGGCTGGTGAAGTCGGACGCGCGATAGCCGGAACCGCTCGAGCTCGCGGCGCCCATGGTCGCCGGGTTGGTGATCACACCTGCAGGCAGGAGGCCTGCCAGGCTATCCGGGCTGGGGTTGCCGATCGGCGCCGGCGCAGTGCTGGCCGGTTGCGGACTGGCCGCCCCAGCGGTGGGGTTAAGTGCATCGGGCGAGACCAGCACGGCGATACCGCACTGGCTGGTGATGTACTGGGCAATCTCGGTGATGCCGACGCTACCGGAGGGCCGATAGCTCAGCTCGCAGTCCAGCGCCGAGGGCATGCCACGTTTGGCCACCACCGGTTGTGTGGAGACCCAGGGTTTATCGATGAACACGACGGTCTCACGCTTGGGCTGTTGCTGCTGGTTGCGCAGCAGGGCCGCGTATTGGCTGGCCATGGCGGCATCGTTCTCGGCACGCTGGGCCGATTCGTCCACCCGCTGTACCGAGCAGCTAGCGACCAGGAGCGCCGCAGCCAGGGCGCTCAGGCGAAGGGGGTGGGTCATGACTTCTTCCTCTCGGAAACATGAACGATGCGCTGGCTGGAGTTGCCATCGACGATGAAGGAGCGGCGAGCGCCGTCGTAGAGCGGGAAGACCTGGGCAACGGCCTCGGCGAAAGTGCCGCGGAAGTGCAGGGCCGCCTCGATGGGGTAGTCCAGATCATCGGGCTCCCAGACCACCTGCCAGCCCGCACGCTTGGCCCAGGCCTTGACGGACTGCTGAAGGGTGCTGCCAATGGGCGCATCCCAGGTCTGGGTCATGGCAGAGGCCGGCTCGGTCAGGCGGACCGAGGGCAGGGCATACGCGTTGGAAGCGGTCGGGACGGCAGCGGCTGAAGACTTAGCTGCTGGGATGGCGACGGCAGCCGGCTTGGCAGTCGATAGCGCCGCAACAGCAGGTTTGGCAGGAGTGCCCTTCGCCAAGGGGGCGTTTGGAGATTGCCTGACTGGCAACGCCTCCCCAGGCGCATTGACCGGTGCGGATGTCAGCGCCGCGCCGGCGGGCACAGGTATGACCGCTGGCGTGGTAGCGACGTTCGTTACCGGCTTGGCCGGTTCGGTATGCGTGTCCAGAGGCTTGGCGGGGGGCACAGAGGCAACAGTCACCACTGGGCTGGAGGCCGGTGCGGGTTTGCTAGGTGCTGTGCTCGGGGTAGCTGCCGGCGCAGCAGCATAACGCTGGCCCTCCGGCAGTTGGTAGCCCGGGCGCAGTACAAAGCACACCGACCGCACGACCTCGTCGACCTTGACCTGCCAGGCGGGTCCGGCCAGCACCTGCAGGGTGTTGCGCAGGCTCATGGGCCCGAGCTTGTACTGGGCGGCCGGCAGGGGCCGGGTGAAGAGGATGTTGACGTGCCCCTGTTCAGGGCCGCACAGGCTGTAACCGGAGCGATTGACCACGTACTGCATGGCGTCGCGAA
>NZ_WHOV01000256.1:0-4159 GCF_009765395.1 Pseudomonas sp. BAV 4579
GCCCCTGCCGCCCCTTCGCTCCACCCGGAAACCCCCACGGCTGCCTGGAAACCGCAGCCGCTGTCTTCCGGTGATGTCCGCTACGCCACCTGGATCGCCTTCTTCGCCTGGGTGTTCGCCGTCTACGACTTCATCCTCTTCGGCACCCTGCTGCCGGTGATGGGTGGGCACTTCAACTGGAGCGAAGCCGAGCAGGCCGAACTCGCCACCTGGGTAGCCCTGGGTGGAGCCATCATCGCCTTCGCCATCGGCCCGCTGGTGGACCGGATCGGTCGTCGCGGCGGCATCATCGTCACCATCGGCGGCACGGCCGTGTGCTCGGCGCTGACCGCGCTGTGCGCCGGCATGGGCAAGGTGCCGCTGGTGCTGGTGCGTTCGGTGGCCGGCCTGGGCTATGCGGAGGAGGGGGTCAACGCCACCTACCTGACCGAGGTCTATGCCGCCTCCGACGATCCGCGGCTGATCCGCCGCCGGGGCTTCATCTACAGCCTGGTGCAGAGTGGCTGGCCGATCGGTGCGCTGATCGCCGCGGGGCTCACCGCCTTGCTGCTGCCGCACATCGGCTGGCAGGGCTGCTTCGTGTTCGCCGCCGTGCCGGCCTTCGTCATCGCCGTGCTGGCGCGCAAGCTCAAGGAAAGCCCGCAATTCCAGGTGCACGCCCGCATCCAGCGCCTGCGCCGCGAAGGCCAGGAGCAGGACGCCCGCAGCCTGGCCCGTGAATACGGTGTGGACTACGAAGAGCACGCCAAGGCCGGCGTGGCCATGGCCTTCAAGGGCCAGGCCCTGCGCCCGACCCTGGTATTGAGCCTGGCCATCCTGCTCAACTGGTCGGCGATCCAGGTGTTCAGCGTGCTGGGGACCTCGGTGATCGTCAGCGTGCACAAGCTCAGCTTCGAGAACTCGCTGTGGATCCTGGTGCTGTCCAACGCCGTCGGCTTCATCGGCTACCTGTTCCATGGCTGGCTGGGCGATCGCATCGGTCGGCGCAACACCGTGGCCCTCGGCTGGATGTGCGGTGGCCTGGCCTTCTTCGCCATGCTGCAGGCGCCCAGCCAATTGGTACCGGTGGTGGCGCTCTACAGCCTGGGGCTGTTCTTTCTCACCGGACCCTACTCAGCCATGTTGTTCTTCATGGGCGAAAGCTTTCCCACCAGCATCCGTGCCACCGGTGGCGCCATCGTTCACGCCATGGGACCGATCGGCGCCATCCTCGCCGGCCTCGGCATCACCAGCGTGCTCGGCAGCGGTGGCCAGTGGCACAGCGCCGCGCTGTGGTTCGGGGCGCTGCCGTGCTTTCTTTCCGGCCTGGTGATGTGGACCGCGCGCCACGTCGAACCCACCAGCCTCAAATGACAGGAGCCCCCATGACAGCTCATCCCTCTCCCGTCGCCCTGATCACCGGTGCCGCCAGCGGCATCGGCCAGGCCCTGGCCGTGGCCTATGCCCAGCGGGGCGTGCGGGTGGTCGGCGGCTACTACCCGGGCGATCCCCATGACCCCGAAGACACCCGGCGGCTGGTAGCCGCCGCGGGTGGCGAGTGCCTGCTCGAACCCCTGGACGTCAGCGACAGCGCCTCGGTGGATGCCCTGGCCGATGCCGCCCTGGCGCACTTCGGCCGCCTCGACTATGCCGTGGCCAACGCCGGGCTTCTCCGCGCCGCACCGCTGCTGGAGATGAGCGACGCGCGCTGGCACGAGATGCTCGACGTCGACCTCACCGGCGTCATGCGCACCTTTCGCGCCGCCGCGCGCCACCTGGGGGAGGGCGGCGCCCTGGTGGCCATCTCCTCCATCGCCGGCGGCGTCTATGGCTGGCAGGACCATGCCCATTACGCCGCCGCCAAGGCCGGGGTGCCGGGACTGTGTCGCTCGCTGGCCGTCGAACTGGCGCCGCGTGGCATCCGCTGCAACGCGGTGATTCCCGGTCTGATCGAGACGCCGCAATCGCTGGACGCCAAGAACTCCCTGGGTCCGGAGGGCCTGGCCAAGGCCGCCCGCAGCATTCCCCTGGGGCGGGTCGGCCGGCCCGAGGAGGTGGCGGCGCTGGTGCGGTTCCTGACCAGTACCGAGGCCAGCTACATCACCGGCCAGAGTCTGATCGTCGATGGCGGTCTCACCGTCCGCTGGCCCGATTGAGGAGAAGAGCATGTTCGAGCTGACAGACCGCCGCGCCCTGGTGACCGGCGCGGCCAGCGGGATCGGCGCCGCCATTGCGCGCGCCTATGCCGGAGCTGGCGCGCACCTGGTACTGGCCGACCGCGACGCCGAGCGACTGGCGCGGGTGGCCACGGAATGCCGTGCCCTGGGCGCGTCGGTAGCGGAGACCGTCGCCGACGTTGGCCAGCCGGATGGCGCCCGAGCCGGAGTGGACGCCTGCGTGGCGGCTTACGGCGGCATCGACATCCTGGTCAACAATGCCGGGATGCTGACCCAGGCGCCCTGCGTCGACCTGACCCTGGAACAGTGGAACGACATGCTGCGCGTCGACCTCACCAGCGTCTTTCTCGCCAGCCAGCGCGCCCTGCCGCACATGCAGGCGCAGCGCTGGGGCCGCATCATCAACGTCGCTTCCCAGCTTGGCATCAAGGGCGGCGCCGAGCTCTGCCACTATGCGGCGGCGAAGGCCGGGGTGATCGGCTTCACCAAGTCGCTGGCGCTGGAGGTGGGCCGCGACAACGTGCTGGTCAACGCCATCGCCCCCGGGCCCATCGAGACCCCACTTGTGGATGGCATCAGCGCCGACTGGAAGGCGGCCAAGGCCCGCGAATTGCCGCTGGGCCGCTTCGGTCGCGCGGAGGAGGTGGCGCCGGTGGCGCTGCTGCTGGCCAGCGATCCGGGTGGCAATCTCTTCGTCGGCCAGACCCTGGGTCCCAATTCCGGCGACGTCATGCCCTAGGAGGTAGCCATGTGCGGACTGTGCGGCCTGCTCGGCCCGGATCTCCACTGGAGCGATCCGCTGGGCGATGACCTGCCCCGGCGGCGCGAGCGCCTGCGTCGGGTCGCCGCCATCAACCGGGTGGTGGCGCCGTTCCGGCTGACCGTGAGCGACGTCCAGGGCGCCTCCTACCTGATCCAGGGCCCGACCGGGCGCCAGGCCCTGGCCGAGGGCCTGGACGACCTCTGGCGCCAGGCCGAGGCGGTGCTGGGGCGACCGCTCGATCCCCTGGATCCACGGGTGCTGGCGCCGCTGGAGTTGGCCCCATGAGCCTTGCCGTCAATGTCATCACCGGTTTTCTTGGCAGCGGCAAGACCACCCTGCTGCGGCGCCTGCTGGCCCAGGAAGCCCTGGGCGAGACGGCGTTGCTGATCAACGAATTCGGCGAGGTCGGCATCGACCACCTGCTGGTGGAAGAGGTGGCCCCGGACACCGTGCTGCTGCCCAGCGGCTGCGTCTGCTGCTCGGTGCGCGGCGATCTCAAGGCGGCGCTGCTGACCCTGCACGGTCGGCGCACCCGCGGCGAGATTCCGGCCTTTCGCCGGGTCCTGCTGGAGACCACCGGCCTGGCCGATCCGGGGCCGATCCTCGCCACCCTCAATCTCGATCCCCAGTTGCGCGGCCGCTTCCACCTGGGCTTGCTGGTGACCGTGGTGGACGCCGAGCACGCCGCGCTACAGGAGGGGCTGCACCCGGAGTGGCTCAACCAGGTCACCGCGGCCGACCGGCTGCTGCTGAGCAAGGCCGACCGGGTCGCGCCTGCCGTGCTGGAGCGGCTGGATCGGCAGCTGGCGCAGCTCAATCCCACCGCCACCCGGGCCCTGGCTGCTTCCGTGGTTAGCGGCGATGACCTGCTGCTGGGCGAAGGCCTGCGCGCCGCCGATCCGGCGGCCGAGGTCGGTCGCTGGCGGCTGTTCGCCGAGGTCGCCGAAGGCCGCCACGGCAGCGCCGAGGTCTGCTGCCTGGAATTCGACCGGCCGCTGGACTGGATGGCCTTCGGGGTGTGGCTGTCGATGCTGCTAAGATGCCACGGGCAACGCATCCTGCGAGTCAAGGGCATCCTCGACGTGATCGACGCCAGCCAACCCATCGTCATCCATGGCGTGCAGCACAGCCTGCATCCGCCGGTGCACCTGCCGGCCTGGCCGGCGGGCGAACGCCGCTCGCGCCTGGTGTTCATCGTCCGTGACCTGGATACCGCGCTGCTCAGGCGCTCCTTCGCCGC
>NZ_WHOV01000257.1:0-1711 GCF_009765395.1 Pseudomonas sp. BAV 4579
GACGGGCACGGATGGCAATTGCAGGTACGGTATAGCAAAGAGAGCCGGCATTTCCCTCTCCGTTCTAGGCGAGAACTGGTTCGAATCTTTCGATCACTGGATGCTCCTGGCAGATACGTACAGAGCATCGGAATTAGTAGATTAGCGTGAAATTCTAGAAGGACGCGCAGGCGGGTCGGCGCCACTGCTGTAGATGGCACAAGACGCTGCGGTAGCCAAGCTCGGCACCTACGCTCGGAAGGCGAGACCGCCATCCTTCCTGTACATAGGGGTGCAAGCTCCGCTATGTACTGAAGGCTATAGCGATCAGAAAGCGGCGGCTACTGCCCGCGTCCTGTCAGGCAGGGATGCCCAAAATCACATGAGAAGCTTTGAATACCGCCGTAGCGGCCACGCCAGGTTCCAGTTGCAGCTCATGCACCGCATCTCTCGTTACCACTGCGCAGATCTTGCTGCCACCCGCTGTGACGATGGTGACCTCAGCGTTCACGGCGCCATCGCTGACGGTCTCGACAGTACCAGCCAGGCAGTTGCGAGCGGACAGACGAACACCGCTAGCCTCAGTCAGCACCATTACCCAGGGAGCTTTCACCAGCGCGATAGCACGTGCCCCCTGTTCAAGACCCAACGATCTGACGCTTTCCATCGTCACTACGGCCACCAGCTCGGTGCCACCGGCCAGATCCAAGATCACTTCTGCGTTGACGGCGCCTTCGCGCACTTCCTTGACGTTACCTTCGAAGACATTACGGGCGCTAACTTTCATAAGGGGCTCTCGTCCAGGGAAGCTATTTTGAGGTCGACACTGTAGTAAGAAGCGCTATAGCCTTTCCACCCTAACGCCGCTGAAAGTCCTGCAAACCGCCATCAACCGACAAAATTTTTATCCATTAGAGAAATTATCAATGACCGATATGTCATCGCGCTTTGCTCTCACCCTTATCGGGGCTCTTTTGGCTAACTCTGCTTTGGCCGACGAAGTACCCGTTGCTGTCGCGGCGAACTTCTCTGCCCCACTCAAGGCCATAGGTGAAGCTTTTGAGAAAGACACAGGGCACCACCTAGTCATCTCCAGCGGCGCCACTGGACAGCTCTATTCGCAAATCAAGAACGGCGCGCCCTTCGAGGTGTTCCTCTCCGCTGACGATACGACTCCTGCCAAGCTTGAAGCTGAAGGGGATGCTGTCAAAGGTTCCCGCTTCACCTATGCCATTGGCACCCTCGCTCTGTGGTCTCCCAAAGCGGGATACGTCGATAAGGACGGCGCGATACTCAAGAAGAACTCCTACGCATACCTGTCCATTGCCAATCCCAAAACCGCTCCCTATGGCCTTGCTGCTACACAGACGCTGGACAAACTAGGATTGACCGAGACGGTCAAGAGCAAGCTGGTGGAAGGGCAGAACATTACCCAGGCCTATCAATTCCTCTCTACTGGGAATGCTGAGCTAGGTTTCGTTGCACTTTCTCAGATCTATCAGGATGGAAAGGTAAAGGAAGGTTCAGCGTGGATCGTTCCTGCAGAATTGTACGATCCTATTCGCCAAGATGCGGTACTACTCAACAAGGGTAAAGACCAACCCGCCGCTACAGCTCTGCTGAACTACCTGAAAGGCCCGCAAGCTGCCGCCGTCCTCAAGGCGTACGGCTACAGACACTAGGCTCTGTCTGAAAAGTCGACGCGCCAACAGCGATCAATGCAGGCCAGAGT
>NZ_WHOV01000258.1:0-1013 GCF_009765395.1 Pseudomonas sp. BAV 4579
TTCTGCGACCGTGCACGGCATCCTGTGCGAGGTCCCCTATGAAGCGCCCTTCCCTCTCCCAAACGCTCGTCGCCATTGGCTTTGCAGCTTTGTCTGGTGCGTGCCTGTATCTCTACGTTGAGCTGTCCCACGTCACTCGCGACCTTAACGCTACGGCTGACCAGAACATGGTCCACGCCATCACCCAGCGTCTGGACAAGATGCAGGACCAGATGGATGGCTTCGCCGGTGGCAAGCCGGTCCAGGATGCGGACTTCCGGGCAAGCCAGCAGGCGCTGTCGCAGCGCATCGATACCGCCCAGGCCATGCTGGTGGAGATCCAGCGCGCTAATCAGACCGCATTGCAGGGCATGGCCCAGTCCGGCGACCTGGTTGTGCTCGAGGCGAAGATCGAGGGCCTACAAAACGATCTCGGTGATCTCCGCAAGAAAGCAGTAGAGCCGGCCAAGGCGCCGCCCCCGCTAATCGTCCCTAAGCAGCGCAGCGCTCCATCAACCGTGCGCAAGCCCGAGCCGCCCAAGCCGGTCGACACCCCTCCCCCCTTCACCGTCGTCGGCATCGAGTACCGCGGCGGCGAGCGCTTCCTCTCGGTCGCTCCACCCGGCAGCACTCAGCTCAGCGAGCTCTACCTGGTGCGCCCGGGTGACAACGTCGGCGGAACCCGCTGGCGGCTGGCCAATCTCGACGATCGTCAGGCGCAGTTCAGCGTCGACGGCGCGACCCGCACCCTTTCCGTCAAGTAGTAGAGGCAACCAATGCGCCCCCAATCCACTCTCCTCCCGGCGAGCCTTGCAGTCGCCCTCACTCTGCTCTCTGCGCCCGCGCCCGCGCTCGCACTCACCGCTGACCTAGTTGCCCCCCAAGCCTTTTCGGGCGAAACAGGTAGCACTGAGCGTCAGAGCGCGGTCCAGCGTAACGACAGTGCTGTTGCCCAGGAATGGGGGCTGAGCAGTCAAGAGTTCCAGCGCTACCGCACCCTGATGCAGGGGAGTCGCGGCGTTTATTCGCCCGGG
>NZ_WHOV01000029.1:0-13959 GCF_009765395.1 Pseudomonas sp. BAV 4579
TGGTCCCCAGGGGCAAGGGGGCACCGAGGAATCCGGCGATTCCAGCGTCGCCGGACCTGGTGGTTCGGCGCGTCCGCGCATGCCGCCGCCACCGCCGCAGGGGGCGAGCAGGCAAGGGGACAGCGCGGCCGAATCCAGCGCTCAGGCGTCGTCGACCCCCTACACGCAACTGGTCCAGGCGGTATTGCGGCAGTACCAGAGCATTGGCAGCAATGGCAGCAGCATCGCCACGGGCAGCACCTTGAACGTGGCCGCCTGAGCGGAGATCGGCAACCCAGGGCAGGGCGGCCAGCGGCCGTCCGGTCTGCGCTATCACGTTGTACTCGATTCCCTGCGTGCCACCGCCTCCCTTTAGAAGCGAGTACCTTGGCCTAGGGTTGATCGGGCCGGACCTCATCGCCTGCCGCCGCTCCGCGACAAATTCTTTAGATGTTTCAAGATGTTGCCATCACAAGTAGGGCTTGGCCTATCACGAAAACGTTATGATATAACGTCCGACTTCATTGGCTTGGTCGATGCATTGCTTTCGGTAGCGGGCATCGGCGTTTTCGCTCTGCTAAGGACTGTCATGCTTTCATCCCGCACCCTCCGGTCGGCGCTGACCGCTTCGGCGTTGGCGACCCTGGTCGCCTTCGCGCCGACGCTTTCCAGCGCCGAGGAACGCGTCTTCGACGTGGTCGGCCCCTTCGAGATCGGTGGGCTGGATCCGTCGATTTCCGGCTTCGTCTTCCAGCGCATGCAGATCACCGAGACGCTGCTCGAAGCCGATGCCCAGGGCCAGCCAGTTCCTGGCCTGGCAGTGCGCTGGACCGAATCGGCGGATGGCATTACCTGGTGGCTCGCCATTCGCCAGGGGGTGAAATTCCATGACGGCAGCGACCTCACGGCAGAAGCCGCGGCCGCTGCCCTCAATGCGGCGCGGGGCAAGCCCGGGGTGCTCAGGCAGGCGGGCATAGAATCGGTCACTGCCGAGGGCAACGAGGTGGTGATCCGCCTGGCGAAACCCTTCAAGCCCTTGCTGGCGCTGCTGGCGCATTCCTCCACCAATATCCTGGCGCCGGCCGCCTACGACGGCGAAGGCAAGGTACAGCAGATCATCGGCACGGGGCCGTACCAGCTGACCCTGCTGGAACCCCCGCAACGCCTGGCTGCCAAGCGCTTCGCGGGCTACTGGGGCACCCAGCCGGAGATCGCCAGGACCTCCTACCTGGCCGCCGGCCGCGGTGAGACCCGCACCCTGATGGCCGAGAGCGGCGATGCCGAGCTGGTGTTCCAGCTCGACCCGCCCAGCATTGCCCGCCTCAAGCGCTCCAGCAGTCTCAAGGTGCTGATCGAGCCCGTCCCGCGAGTGGTGCTGCTGACCCCCAACTCCGGCGCTGGCGCCACCGCGCCGGTCGAGGTGCGGCAGGCGCTCAGCCTGGCCATCCAGCGTGAGGGCGTCGCCGCCGCCGTGTTGCGCGCCCCGGGGACCGGTGCGACCCAGCTGTTCGCCAAGAACGTGCCCGCCTGGCATGACCCCGAACTGGCGCCGCTCGCCTATGATCCGGCGGCGTCGCGCAAGCTGCTGGCCGGGCAGGGCTGGAGCGCGGGAACCGATGGCATCCTGCAGAAAGACGGCAAGCCGCTCAGGCTCAAGCTGCTGACCTATTCGGATCGTCCCGAGTTGCCGCTGATCGCTACCGCCCTGCAGGCGCAGTTGCGCGAAGTGGGCGTGGACGTGGAAGTCGCGGTGCAGAGCTCCAGCGCCATCCCGGCCGCGTACAACGACGGCTCGCTGCAGCTGGCCCTCTATGGCCGCAACTTCGCCCTGGTGCCGGATCCCCTGGTTACCCTGCTCAATGACTTCGGCCACGGCGGTGCGGAATGGGGGCCGCTGGGCTGGAGGAACCCGGTCTTCGATCAGGCTCTGGCCGCGCTGCTGGCCAGCGACGATCCGGCCGAGCAACAGCGCCAGCGCTATGCCGCCATGGCCCAGGTGCAAAAGGACCTGCCGGTGATCCCGGTGGCCTGGTACCGCCAGACGCTGGTCGTGTCCAATGCCGTCGAAGGCGCCGCCATCGATCCCTTCGAGCGCACCTTTGGCCTGAGCAAGATGCGGTGGAGCCAATGACCCGCCTGCTCGCCTTTCGCCTGCTGCAGGCGGGCCTGGTCGCCCTGCTGGTCGGGGGGCTCACCTTCCTGTTCATGAACCTGCTGCCGGGCGACGCCGCCTACCGCATCGCCGCCGGACGTTATGGCTATGACTTGGTGGATACCGCTGCGGCCGAGGCGGTGCGGGCCGAGCTGAATCTGGATCAGCCCCTGCTGTGGCGCTTCTTTGCCTGGATCGGTGAGCTGCTGACCCTGGATCTCGGCCATTCGCTGGTTTCCGGCAAGCCGGTGATGGATGTCGTCGCCCACGAACTGGGCAGCTCCATCCGCCTGGCCATTGGCGCCGTCTGCCTGTCGCTACTACTGGGGCCGCCGCTGGGGGTGGTGGCCGGTCTGCGGCCGGGCAGCCTGCTGGACCGCGGCCTGCTGCTGTTGACCACCGCAATCCGCGCGCTGCCGCAATTCGTCCTGGGCGTAATCTTCGTACTGTTGTTCGCCATCTCCTGGCAGCTGTTCCCGGCGGCCGGGCACGGCACCTTCTGGCACAGCGTGCTGCCCACGCTGACCCTGGCCCTGGGGCTGGCCGCCGTGTCGTCCCGGGTCGCCCGGGATGCCACCGTGGAGGTATCGGCCTCTGCCTATTACAGCTTCGGCCGCCTCAAGGGCTTGAGAGGCGCCGGGGTCTTCCTGCGCCACGGCCTGCGCAATATCGGCGTGCCGGTGGTGACCTACCTGGGCGTGCAGCTGGTGTATCTCATCGAAGGCGTGGTGGTGGTGGAGACGCTGTTCGCCTGGCCGGGCATCGGTCACGGCCTGGTCCATGCCATCGTCCAGCGCGACGTGCCCATGGTGCAGGGCACCGCCCTGGCGATGGGGCTGCTGTTCGTCATCCTCAATACCCTGGTCGATCTTGCCAACCACCTGATCGATCCGCGCGGGAGAGCCTCATGAATCTCGACGCTACCCTCGCTTCGGCGGCGCCTCCGGTCAAATCTTCCGCGCGCGCGCTTGGCCTGGGTCTGCTGGCGACGCTGATCGCCTTCGCCGTCCTCACCCCGCTGCTCTGGCCGGGCGACATCGCCCGTCAGGACTATGAGGCGATCCTGGCGGGGCCCAGCAGCGCCTATCCGCTGGGTACCGATCACCTGGGCCGCGACATGTTGGCGCGGCTGTCAGTGGCCATCCGCTTCTCGCTGGGGCTGGCCTTCATCAGCGTCTGCACCGCCGCCATCCCGGGCGTGCTGCTGGGCATCCTGGCCGCCTGGAAGGGCGGACTGGTCGACAAGCTGCTGGGCGGCCTGGCCGAGCTGTTCCTGGCCCTGCCCGGCCTGCTGCTGGTGCTGCTGATCGTCGCGGTGTTTCCCGGCTCCTTTGTCGCCCTTTACAGCGCCGTGGCCCTGGTGCTCTGGGTGGAGTACTTCCGCATGACCCGGGCGCTGGCGCGCACCGTACTGGCCTCGCCGGCGGTAGCCGCCAGCGGGCTGCTGGGTTTCGGGCCCGTCTACATCGTCCGCCGACACCTCTGGCCGCAGCTGGCGCCGGTGCTCCTGACCATCGCCGCCTTTGGCGCCGCCTCGACCATCATGGCCATCGCTGCCCTGGGGTTCGTCAGTATCGGGGTACGGCCACCCACTGCCGAGCTGGGGCTGATGATTACCGAGTTGTTGCCCTACTACGCCGAGGCGCCTTTCGTTATTGCTCTGCCGATCCTGGCGATCTTCCTGACCGTGCTCTCGCTGCTGCTCATTACCGGAGGCCGCAAGCCATGACCGCCTTGCTCACGACCACGGCGCTGGAGATCCGCACCGCCGATACCCAGCTGGTGGAACCGCTGTCAATCCGCCTGGCGCCGGGTCAGGTGTTGTCGATCATCGGCGAGACCGGCTCGGGCAAGAGCCTGTTCGCCCAGGGCATCGTCGGCAACCTGCCGGCGGGGCTGCAGGCCCACGGGCAGATCGGCCTGGCGGACGGCTTCAGCGAAGAAGGCCGCCAGGCCGGCCGCCGTAAGCATTGGGGCAGGGGGCTGGCGGTGCTGCCCCAGGAACCCTGGCTGAGCCTGGACCCGACCATGCAGGCACGCTCCCAGGTCGTCGAAACCTATACCCAGGTGGTCGGCCTCAGCCGTGCCGAAGCCCGCGACAAGGCCAGTGCCGATCTGGCGCGCCTGGGCTTGGCCGGCGCCGAGCGCAAGTATCCCTTCCAGCTGTCCGGAGGCATGGCCCAGCGCCTGGCCTTTGCCGCCACCCATGCCGGTGGCTCGCCGGTACTCATCGCCGACGAGCCCACCAAGGGCCTGGATCGCGATCGCATCGACGAGGTGATCGACCTGCTCAGGGCCATGCTGGCCGAGGGCGGCAGCCTGCTCATCATCACCCATGACCTGGAAGTCGCGCGCCGGCTCGGTGGCGAGGTGATGATCATGCTCAAGGGGCGGGTGATCGAATCGGGCCCGGCTGAGCAGGTACTGGGCCAGCCGCGCCATGCCTATACCCGCCAGTTGCTGGCTGCCGATCCCGCGCAATGGTCGAGACGCGCCGCGCGACCGCTCGCCAATGACGCCGTGGTCGCGGTGGAAGGCCTGTCCGCCGAGCGCGGCGGCAAGCAGCTGTTCGAAGAACTGTCCTTTACCGTCCGGCCCGGCGAGATCCTCGGCGTGACCGGGCCGTCTGGCTGCGGCAAGTCGACCCTGGGCGACATCCTGCTCGGCTTGGCCACGCCCAGTAGCGGGGCGATTCGGCGCCAGTCTGGTCTGAGTCGCTGCGCTTTCCAGAAGCTGCACCAGGACCCGGTGGCCGCTTTCGCGCCCTCGGTGACCCTGCGCCAACTGCTGGCGGATTTGGTGCGGCTGCATCGGCTGGATACAGCGCGGATTGGCCGGCTGATGCAGCGCCTGCGCCTCGATGAGCGGCTGTTGGATCGCTTGCCCGGCAACATTTCCGGCGGCGAATTGCAGCGTTTTTCCCTGCTGCGCGTGCTCTTGCTCGATCCGGCGCTGATCTTCGCCGACGAACCCAGCTCGCGGCTGGACCTCATTACCCAGCAGGAGATGATCGAGCTGCTGGTCGAGACTGCCGAGGAATCCGGAACCGCCATCCTCCTGGTCAGCCATGACGAGGACCTGGTGGATGCCGTCGCCGATCGGCGCATCCATCTGGCAGATCCGGCGCTTGCGCGGAGTCTGGTGGATCGGCAATCCCGGTCCAGGGCATTGGAGGTGGCCTCGGCCGCTCATGAATAGGGTTCTGCCGGCATCCCTCGGCGCCGGCTTCACCCTCCCAGCCAAGAGCGCCTCCTGACACCCGGCGGCCGCAGTCGCGGGCTGGGCGTGGCAGATGCGGTTAACAGCGCTGGGCAGCGGGCAGCGGGTAGCCACACCCAGTTTCGAGCGCTCCAGATTCAACTTGGTATTACTTTATTGCGAGTTGCTGGTAATGCGCTTTTGGTCAGTTAGAGAGGGATCTCGGCTGGCGGCACAACCACTGGGCGACTTGATCTAGGTTTTTCGTCGACCTTTGTTTGGCTGGGGCGTCTAATGCGAAGTTTGTAAGTTGCCGCCATTCAACTAAGGCATTCTTATAATACGTCCGCTTTTTATCGTCAGTACTAGTTGGTTGTCAGGGGCTGGTGGCGCTAAAAGCCTTGGCGGCTCAAATGTCCAAATTTGAATTTTGAGTGAAAGAGCGCCGTATTACTTGACGCATGCTGAAAAGAAAAAGCAGCATTATGCATCCCGTGTCGACGTGTCTCTCTTGCGTTCGACTGCGCCAGTCAATTGCAAGGCGGTGTCCGTACAAGAGAACGTTCCAGTAATGAGGTTCATGCGACGACTGATTTCTACACCCTTGGTTGGGCAAGAGTACGAAAGTTTGTTTGGCCCGTTTTGGCAGGGGCCTCAAGTTCTAACGAAGGCTTGAATAAGTTAGGCTGCAACTCCATTTTTTGGCGCAAGGAACTGATGATTCTTATATCCGCAGTCTTTTCTTTCTGGTAGTCGATTCGCCGGCGCCATGACCTGATTTCAGAGCCCGTACTGGGGAGTGCGGGCTCTCTTCAACGCGCATTTCAAAGCCACGCCGGAGCGGCTCTGCTCTCCGGCGCGCGTCTGGCTGCGCGTCTTCAACCACTAGTAGTCGCCGATAATGAATAGGGGAAGTTATGCAAAGCTCGCGTAATCAGAAAGGAGCGATATCCAATACCCATTTGACCAGTTTCAGCCGATTCCTCGGCCGTTGGACGTTTGGGGTAGTGGGCGGCTGTACACTGTTGCTTGGCTGCAAGGCAGCCTTCGCCGAGGGCTTGGTAGACGACAGTAAATTGGTGCTGACGGTACGCAACTTCTACTTCAACAGTGACCGCGCCAACGGACGAGCGAATCAGGAAGACTGGACCCAGGGTTTCCTGCTGGACTATCAATCAGGGTTCACGCCGGGCCCGGTGGGGGTCGGGGTGGATGCCTTCGGCTATCTGGGCCTCAAGCTCGATGCCGGCCCGGGGCGCCGTGGCACCGGTAACTTGCCCGTTCATGCCGGGAATGAGCCGGCTGATGAATATTCCCGTGCCGGTGCTGCGCTGAAGCTGCGGCTGGGCAATACCGTGGCGCGCTATGGTCAACAGGCGCCCACGGCGCCGGTGTTCGCCATCAGCACCAGTCGCCTGTTGCCGCAGACCGCCACGGGGTGGAGTGTGCTCAGTAGCGACGTGGCGGATCTGTTGCTGGAAGCAGGGCATTTCACCTCTTCCACCGACCAGGTCAGCACTAACCGCGATGGCGATCTCTGGGCCGGCTACGCGCGGCAGCGCGCCGATCACATCGATTTCGCCGGTGGCAAGTACAGTCCGGTCAAGGGGGTCAGCCTGTCGCTCTATGCAGCGCAGCTGGATGACATCTGGAACCAGTACTACGGCAACCTGAATCTGGTAAGGGCGCTGTCCAGCACCCAGGCTCTCACCTTCGATGCCAATCTCTATCACACGCGGGATACCGGAGCGGCCAAGGCTGGCCCGATCGACAATACGTCCTATAGCCTGGCCGCTGCCTTCAGCCAGGGACCTCACACCTTCACCCTGGGCTGGCAGCAGATCGATGGGGATACGCCGTTCGACTACGTGGCCCTGGGCGACAACGATCGCCTCGGTGGCGGTATCCTCCTGGGCAACGCCGTGATGCTCTCCGACTTCAATGCCCCTGGCGAACGCTCCTGGCAAGCGCGCTACGATCTCAGCTTCAAGACGCTCGGCGTGCCCGGCCTCAGCCTGATGACCCGCTACCTCGAGGGCTCCGGTATCGATGGCCGCGATCTGCCGGCCAACAGCGCCTATCGTGGGCTCTACGGCGTAGACGATCACGAGCGGGAAGTCGACCTGGAGGGTCGCTACGTCCTGCAAGCGGGAGCGGCCAAAGGGCTGTCGATCCGGGTCCGCCAGGCCTGGCACCACGGCTCGCCGTCCACCGGCGGTTCGGTCAATCAGCTGCGGGTCATCCTCGACTATCCGCTGCAATTGCTCTGACGCTCGCGTAATCCCCAATAGACGCCGCGACCGCTGGCAAGCGGTTCGCGGCCGTCCGTCGTCGCTGGCTTAAGCGGGCCCTGCTGCGCCGATAGCCCTAATAGTCATTTTATTAGGGATAACCCTCATGAGTCTTCGCAGCCTCAACGTCGCGCCCCGCGCCGTGCTGTTCTTTTCCGTCATCGTCCTGATCGTCTTCGCCCTCGGCGGCGTCGCTGTGGTGCAGATGGGCAAGCTTTTCGAGGCGGAGCAGGAAGTGGAGACCAACTGGCTGCCGGGCAACCAGCTGGCGGCGAAGATGGGTAGCGGATTGCTGCGGCTGCGCCTGGAAAGTCTCAGGGCCACCACCACACCGGATCCGCAGCTGCGCGCCCAGACGGTCGCGGCCTTTCCCGGCTATCGCGATGCCTTCTTCACGGCGGTCAAGGACTATGAAAAGACCCTGGCCAACGCTGAAGACCGCCAGTTGTACGGCGCCGTGGTCAAGGGCGCCGAGAGCTACCGGACGCTGCTGGATGCCTTCGAGCCCAAGCTGCGCGCCGGCGATAACGAAGGCGCCATCGTCCTGATCAATACCTCGATCCGTCCGCTCACCAACGCGCTGGAAAAAACCATCGCCGAACTGAGCGCCTTCAACGAGCGCGGTGCCCAGGTTGCGGGGGCCACCTACACCAATGGCCTGTTCTGGGTCTATGGGCTGATCGGTCTGACCATAGCGGCCACCGTCGTGCTTGCGGCTCTGCTGATCCGCAGTATCACCCTGCCGGTGGGCGAAGCCCTGCGCATTGCGCAGCGGATCGCCCGCAAGGACCTTACCGAGCGGATCACCGTGGTCGGGCGCGACGAGGCGGCGGGCATGCTGCAGGCTCTGGCCCAGATGCAGGGCAATCTGCGCGACACCGTTTCCCATCTCGGCGACAGCTCGACCCAGCTGGCCTCCGCCGCGGAAGAGATGACCGCGGTGATCGACGAAGCCAGCCGCGGCTATGTGCGGCAGAACGACGAGGTCAACCAGGCTGCCAGTGCCGTCACCGAGATGAGTTCGGCGGTGGAGGAGGTCGCGCGCAACGCCGCCGATGCGGCCAGCACCTCGTTGCATACCCAGAACCTGACCAGCGACGGCCTGGACAAGGTTACCCGCACGGTGCAGTCGATCGAGGCGCTGGCGCAGAACGTGGCCAGCACCAGCGAGCAGATCCAGGCCCTGTCGTCCCGCGCCCAGGACATCAACGCCGTGGTCGAGGTCATTCGCGCCATCGCCGAGCAGACCAACCTGCTGGCGCTGAACGCCGCCATCGAGGCGGCGCGGGCGGGTGAGCAGGGCCGGGGCTTCGCCGTGGTCGCCGACGAGGTGCGGGCATTGGCCCATCGTACCCAGCAGTCGACTCGCGAGATCGAGCAGATGATCGGCGCCATCCAGAATGATTCTTCCCAGGCCGTCAGGGCCATGGCCGAGAGTCAGCAGCTGGCCGGTGAATCCACCTCGGTCGCCCAGTTGGCCAATGTGTCCCTGGAGCAGATCGCCGAATCCATCTCCCAGATCAACGACCGCAATGCGGTCATCGCCACTGCCGCCGAAGAGCAGGCGCAGGTGGCGCGGGAGATCGATCGCAACATCACCAGCATCCGTGACCTGGCCACCCAGAGCGCGACCGGCGCCACCCAGACCGCCAGCGCCAGCGCCGAGGTCTCCAGGCTGGCCAGCGGATTGAATCGCGTGGTACGCGAATTCGCCGTCTAGGAGGAGGACGTTGGCGCCTTCTCGCCACGCGGCGGCGGGAAGGCGTCCTTGCGACTCACTTCAGGTTCGTCGCGGCAATAGAAAGACTAACAAGGGCTCTGGCGCATTCGCCCGTGCGACTTGCGCTGCGCTGGCACACCTGCTCGCCGCTGGAATGCCCGCCCGACAATCTTTAGTATTCCGTTACATCGCCTCTGGCATCGGGTAGAGAACGAATCGGCGCTTGGCCTGCCTAAACAGTGTCCAATCAACCCGGAGTCCTACCATGAACGCGAAGAAAATCTCTGCCTTGATGTTTGCTGGTCTGATCGCTGCCAGTGGCGCTGCTTTCGCCACCGAAGGTGCAGGCAATCCGCCGAAGGCCAACAGCGCTGGTATGGGCACCCCGGCGGGTCAGAAGACCGGTGAAGGCGCGGGTGCCGCGACCGGCGCCGGCAAGACCACGCTTAACGAGCAAGGCCAGAAGCAACAGCAGTAAGGTCCAGGGGGGCGCTGGCACGTCCGGCGCCCCCCTAAATCTGCGTCTAGAATGGAACTTTGCAGGCCCTTCGTGTCCAAGGGGGCCGAGCGTGTGGGTACAGGGGTCAGATGGTGAGTGCGGAACAGAGCAAGGTTGTCCTGGTCGTCGAGGATGAGCCGCAGATTTTGATGATTCTGGCGGATTATCTTTCCGAACTGGGCTACACCGTCCTGCAGGCGCCCTCGTCACTCGAAGCCTTTCGCATCCTGGCCGGTCGGCCACGTCTGGATCTGCTGATCACCGATTTCCGTCTGCCCGATGACGTCTCTGGCGTGATGATCGCCGAGCCCGCGCTCAAGTTGCGCCCCGATCTCAAGGTGCTCTTCATCAGCGGCTATCCAGCCGAAATCATCGATACCGGCTCGCCGTTGCTGGGCAAGGTCCCCTTGCTGACCAAGCCATTCTCCCTCGAGCGTCTCCACCTGCAGGTGCAGAAGCTGCTCGGCGCCTGATCCGCACCTTCTGCACAGATCGTTTTTCCGCCATGACAGTCTATTGATCAGGCGCGACCAGTCCGGTCGCCTCAGGTTGGGAGACAACGGCGTCCATGGCCATCAAACATTTCAATCATCACGAAGCGATCTCGTCCGCCGTTCCGGCTGAACAGGGTTTCGAAGCGGTCATCGCCGTCAAGGCGCGGCGCGAGGATGCCCATCCGACCTTTCACAAGGTTGCCACCGAACGTCATTTCGATCTGGCCTCCGAGGCGGAGGAGGCGGCCGATGCCGCGCTCAATCGCGTGACGGAGATCGGCGATGACGATGAACTCCTCTGGGACGAGCGGGCCGTCTGATGAAGAGAGACCAGGAGCAGGGCGAAGAACCTCGACAGAATCAGGAGTCCACACCGGAAGATCCGGAGCTGAGTCGCGAAGAGGAGGAGGATGTTGGCGAGAGCCAGTTGCCTCGTGCCGTGGTGCTGCACGAGATCATCCGTACCCAGGGTGATCACGAATTGGAGCGTACCATCGCCGCTCTGTTCTGGTCGGCATTGGCTGCAGGCCTGACCATGGGGCTGTCGCTCATGGCCATGGGCCTGCTCAATGCCAATCTGCCCGAGGGTGGCTTCAGCAAGGTCATCGCCAGCTTCGGCTATTCGGCCGGCTTTCTGGCCGTGATCCTGGCGCGTCAGCAACTGTTCACCGAGAACACCCTAACCGCCGTGTTGCCGGTGATGAGCGAGCCTACGCTGCACAATTTTGGTCGACTGGCGCGGCTGTGGAGCATCGTTCTGGTTGGCAACCTGCTCGGTACCATCCTGGTGGCCTATGTGGTCCTGCACCTGCCACTGTTCGACGCCAAGACCGATGCGAAATTTCTCGAGATCGGCACCCATGTCATGGAGAACGACGCCTCGGCCATGTTCGCCAAAGGCATAGTGTCTGGCTGGATGATCGCAACCATGGTCTGGATGCTGCCCGCAGCGGAAAACGCCAGGATCTGGATCATCGTGCTCATCACCTATCTGATGGCTTTGGGCGACTTTACCCACATCGTGGTAGGCAGTGTGGAGGTGGCCTATCTGGTGTTCGCTGGAGAGGCGAGCTGGGGAGACTTCCTGCTGACCTTCGCCGGGCCGACCCTGGCCGGCAACATCGTCGGCGGCAGTCTGATCTTCGCGCTGATCAGCCACGCCCAGGTGCGCAGCGACACCTGAACGCAAAAGGGCCGGCAAATTGCCGGCCCTTCGCTATGATCAGGCAGCTGCCGTAATCACTCGTCGTCGTTGAGCTGACCCATGGCGGTGGTGTTGAAGCCGCCGTCGACATAGAGGATCTCGCCGCTGATGCCCGACGCCAGGTCAGAGCAGAGGAAGGCACCGGCGTTGCCGACTTCGTCGATGGTCACGTTGCGACGCAAGGGCGTCTGTCGCTCGTTGGCGGCCAGCATCTTGCGGAAGCTCTTGATGCCCGAGGCGGCCAGGGTGCGGATGGGGCCGGCGGACACGGCGTTGACGCGGGTGCCTTCCGGGCCGAGGCTGCCGGCCAGGTAACGGACGCCGGCTTCGAGGCTGGCCTTGGCCATGCCCATGACGTTGTAGTTCGGCATGGTGCGCTCGGCGCCCAGGTAGGACAGGGTCAGCAGGCTGCCATTGCGGCCGCGCATCATCTCGCGACCGGCCTTGGCCAGGGCAACGAAGCTGTAGGCACTGATGTCGTGGGCGATCTTGAAGCCGTCACGGGTGGTCACGGCGGTGAAGTCGCCGTCCAGCTGGTCGCCGGGGGCGAAGCCGACCGAGTGGACGATGCAATCCAGGCCATCCCACTTCTCAGCCAGCGCGGCGAACACGGCTTCGATCTGGGCGTCGTCGGCGACGTCGCAGGGGAAGCACAGCTCGGGATTGGAACCCCAGCCGGCGGCGAATTCTTCGACGCGACCCTTGAGCTTCTCGTTCTGGTAGGTGAAGGCCAGCTCGGCGCCTTCGCGGTGCATGGCCGCGGCGATGCCGGAGGCAATGGACAGCTTGCTGGCGACGCCGACGATGAGAACGCGCTTACCGGCGAGAAATCCCATGGTTTTTTCCTCTTCTGTGTTTAATCCCGGGCAGCAGCCAGGGGCTGAGGTCCGGGTTGGGCAGGGCTCTGCGCAGGTCAGAGCGAAATCTTGGCCTGGCTCCGCTAGGGGTCAGGCACGGGTGGGGCGGTAAGGTAGCAGGTCGATACCCGGGACAAAAGCGCTGGTTGACCGCTGCGGTGCGCGGTCGCGCCTCAGTTGAGGAACAGCGTCAGGGTCTGACCGGGGGTCAGGGCGGAAGCGCTGCGCGGATTCCAGTCCTGCAGCGCCTGCACGCCGATGTTGTAGCGCTTGGCGATCTGATAGAGGGAATCGCCGGCCTTGACCCGATAATAGGTGGGGGCGGCCTTGGCCGTCTTTACCGCCGGCTTGGTGGTCTTGACGGTATAGGAGGCAGGCATCGCCACGGCGGTGGCGGTGCTGCTGCCCGTGCCATGCAGCTTCAGCGTCTCTCCGACCTTCAGGCCGCGCTTGCCGAGATCGTTCCAGCGCTTGAGGTCACCCAGTTCCACCTCGTTGGCCCGGGCGATGGACCAGAGGCTGTCGCCGGTCCGCACCCGGTAGGTGCGCACCACGGGTTCTTCGGCCACGGCGATGGTTTCCAGGGGCGTCGTGGTCTTGCCGGTTTCGCGCCGCGGGATCATCAATTCCCGGCCAGCGGACAGGCGGCTGCTGCTGCTGAGCTTGTTGAGCGCGGCGAGTTGCTCGACGCTCACGCGATTGCGCTTGGCCACGCTGCGCATGGTATCGCCGCGGCGCACCTGGTATTCCTGCCACTGCACCACGGCATCGGAGGCGATGTTGGGCAGGGTCGCGACCAGGCGCTTGGCCTTTTCCGCCGGCACCAGCAGATGCTTGGGGCCGTCCATGGTCACACGCTGCGTGTAGGCGGGATTCAGGCGATAGAGTTCGTTGGCATCCAGGTCCGCCAGTTCCGCCACCCGGGCCAGATCCAGGTGCTGCTTGATGTCCACGACTTCGAAGTAGGGCTCGTCCGGGATGGATTCCAGGGCCAGGCCGTAGGCGTCCGGATTGCGCACGATCTGGGAGACGGCGAGGAGCTTGGGGACGTAGTCCTGGGTTTCCGGCGGCAGCGACGACAGATTCCAGTAGTCGGTGGGCAGGCCGAGCGACTGGTTGCGCTCGATGGCGCGGCTGACCGTGCCTTCGCCGGCATTGTAGGCGGCCAGGGCCAGCAGCCAGTCGCCACCGAACATGTCGTGCAGCTTGCTCAGGTAGTCCAGGGCGGCGTTGGTCGAGGCAGTGATGTCGCGGCGACCGTCATAGAAGCGAGTCTGGCGCAGATTGAAATACTTGCCGGTGGTGGGGATGAACTGCCACAGGCCGGAGGCGGCGCTGCGCGAGAGGGCGTTGGGATTGAAAGAACTTTCCACCACCGGCAGCAGGGCCAGTTCCAGCGGCATGTTGCGCTCTTCCAGGCGTTCGACTATGTAATGCAGATAGGGCGCGCCGCGGCTGCAGGACTGCGCGAGGGCGGCTTCGTGGCTGGCGTACCAGAGGCGCTGACGATCGATGCGCGGGTTGGTACCGTTGTCACCGGCGCCCTGCAGCTGATAGCCGTCCCG